>JAEUII010000128.1 GCA_016795145.1 Planctomycetaceae bacterium | reverse complement strand
TGGACCAGGAACTCCCACCAGGAGCAGCGTGATGGCACATTCACCTTGCGGACGATTTCGTCGGACCGGACATTCTCGACGAGAACTGTTGCAGTCGGCGGCTTGCGGATTTGGTGCCGTTGCGGCTTCGGCAATGTTCCAGAAAATGGCACGCGCAGATGATGCCGACGCCAAACGCGCGGCGGGAGACTTGAGTGTCAAGCCGACTCACTTTTCCCCGAAGGCCCTCAGCGTCATCTTTCTGTACATGGACGGCGGAGTCTCTCAGGTAGATTCCTTCGACCCAAAGCCAAAACTCAGTGAGCAAAATGGGAAGCCGTTTCCAGCGAAGATCGAGCCGACTCAGTTCAACAACATCGGGAATACTCTGGCGAGTCCCTGGAAGTTTCAGCAGTACGGGCAGAGCGGCATTCCGGTGAGCGAGTTGTTTCCGGAGATGGCGAAGCACGTTGACGACATGGCTGTGATTCGGTCGATGACGTCGAACTTTCCGGAGCATACGAATGCCAATTACTTCCTGCACACCGGATCCGGTCTGCAGGGACGACCATCGATGGGTGCGTGGTTTGGGTATGGACTGGGAACAGAGTGTCAGGACCTGCCACACTTCGTCGTTCTGAACGGTGGCCTGATTCCTCCAGGCGGGCTCGATAACTTTGGTAGCGGTTTTCTTCCGGCCAGTTATCAGGGCTCAGTCTTTGGTCTCGGCAATCCTCCTGTGTCCGACATCATTCCTCGTGAGGCAACAACAGACCTTCAGCGAAAGAAGCTGGACCTGATTCGACAGCTGGATCTCGCCACCAGCGAACGGTACGGTCACGATGATCAGGTAGAATCTGCCATTCGAAATTATGAGCTGGCCGCGAAGATGCAGCTGGCCGTACCACACCTGATGGACCTCAGCGATGAGACTCGCGAGACCCAGGAAATGTATGGCATGTTCGATGAGTTCCCGAATACTCAGACGTTTGCCCGCGAATGTCTGCTGGCCCGAAGGCTTGTCGAACGTGGTGTTCGGTTTATTGAACTCACGTGTCCTGCAGGTAACGGTGACCGATGGGACCAGCACAGCAATCTTTACGATGGACATACCAAGAACGCAAAGACCGTGGACAAACCAATCTCCGCCCTGCTTGCCGACTTGAAACAGCGAGGCCTCTTGCAGAAGACGCTGGTTGTGTGGTCGGGTGAGTTTGGTCGAACTCCGTTTGCTCAGGGCACAGATGGTCGCGACCACAACCAGTTTGGCTTTTCACTGTGGATGGCTGGCGGCGGGATCAAGGGTGGCACGATTTATGGAGCCACCGATGAGTTTGGCTACAAGGCCGTTGTGGACAAAGCCGAAATGCACGATCTGCACGCGACGATGCTGCATCTGATGGGAATGGACCACGAACGCCTCACCTATCGTTTCGGCGGTCGAGACATGCGACTGACCGATGTGCATGGCATCGTGCTGAAAGAAGTCATCAGCTAACGGCCATGCGAAGGCTGTGGCAGAAATTGTGGTCGTTGTTTTCCCGCGGCAGCACTGATCAAAGCCAGCAGCCCGCACGTCGCTCATTGGGCGAACTGGGGGAAGACGAAGCCGTCCGACTTCTGAAGTCGAAAGGCTATCGCATTCTGGCGCGCCAGATGCGAAACAGTTTTGGCGAGATCGACATCATCGCCGAAGAGGGCCGGACGATTGTTTTCGTCGAAGTGAAAACTCGCACCGACGAATCCGGCGGCAAACCCTGGGAAGCAGTCAATCAGAAACGTCAGGAACGAATGACTCGAGCCGCGCTGGCCTGGCTGAAGAAAACCCGGCGTCTCGATCGGTCGGCTCGATTTGATGTCATTTCGATTCTGTGGCCTGACCTGAACAAGCCAGCAGACCTTACCCACTTTCCCCGAGCCTTCGATGCTCAGGGCCGAGGCCAGATGTTCCGGTGATTGAAATCACTGGAATTCGTTCATCAGGAAGGGCGCGGAGTCCCACGCGTGGTAAAGAACGGCGCTGCAGACGATCTTCGGGAAGACGCCGTTCGACTTTGCCTGGTACGGGCTTAGAATTCACATGACAGGTCAGCCAGTGTGAACGGTCGCCGAGTTCAGGAGTTACTTCCTGGTCGCGAAAGTCCGAACGGGCAATTGATGGTGCGTGGAAACCAAACGGGCCTGCTGAGAACCTCTGAAAGAAAGTGCGAATCATGAAGAAAGTACTGCTGACGGCCATCGTGTCGCTGCTGTCATTTCAAACCGTTATGGCGGAAGACTGGGGAACTCTAACGGGCCAGGTCATCGTCAAGGGCGACATTCCTGCTCCAGAACTGCTGCACGGCAAAGGTGCGGAAGTGAAGGACAAGGAAGTCTGCGCAGCTGTCGACGTCTACAAAGATGACATCGTCATCAATGCAGAGAACAAGGGCCTGGCAAACGTTTTCGTTTACCTCGCAAAGGCTCCTAAGAATGTTCATCCGGATCTGAAGAAGGTCGACCCAAAGGCCAAGATGCTGTTTGACCAGAAGGGCTGCATGTTCACTCCGCATGCCATGGTTGCCCGCGCTGGACAGGTCGTCGAAGTGATTTCTGACGACTCAGTCGCTCACAATACTCACACGTATCCACTGAAGAATCAGGCGATCAATGTTCTGATTACGCCAATGGCTCGCGAAGGCAAGGGTTACGTTGTCGACAACTACACAAGCTCCGAGAGTCTTCCATTCGCGGTAAAGTGTGACTTCCATCCATGGATGCAGGCATACTGGCTGGTTGTTGATCATCCGTATGCGGCTGTGACAGATAAGGACGGAAAGTTCACGATTCCAAATCTGCCAGCGGGAGATCACGAATTCCGCGTATGGCACGAAAAGGTTGGATACATCAACCGCAAGTTCACCGTCAAAATCAAAGCTGGCGACAACGCCGAGAAGCCGATCGAAGTCGACGGTGCAGGCCTGAAGGCTGGCAAGCTAACGAAGTAATTGCTTCGCTAATGTTGGTTTGAACTCACAGAAACCCGGTTCGTCTGCGAACCGGGTTTCTTTTTTGCCGTTTGTTGAGCACTGGAACTTCGATAGAGTTCGTCCATGGAATTGTGGCAAGCATGCTTGGTGGTCTGTCCTGCAGCGGCTCTCGGAGGCGCGATCAATTCTATTGCCGGCGGCGGAACCCTGGTGACCTTTCCCGCTCTTGTTTGGGTGCTCGAATCGCTGACAGGGCTGCCGGGAGCAGCCATCATCGCCAACGCGACAAACACCGTCGCACTCGCGCCTGGATCATTTTCCGGGTCATGGGCCTATCGTCGAGAACTCAGAGAGCTGTGGCCGTGGGCTAGACTGCTCGCGATCCCAAGTCTACTGGGAGGAATCGCCGGATCATTGCTCGTGGTTTATGCACCCGAGTCATCGTTTAAGGCGGCTGTTCCCTGGCTGATTGCACTGGCAACCATCCTGTTCATTCTGCAGCCGAAACTGACACCAAAAAAGCCTGCCGGAAATGATCAGCTCAACAGCACCAACTATCGAACGCTTGTGTTCGTGCTGCAGTTGCTGATTGGGATTTACGGCGGATATTTCGGAGCGGGAATCGGAATTCTGATGCTCAGTTCGCTCAGTCTTCTCAACATGGGCAATATTCACCAGGTCAACGGACTCAAGACCGTCCTCGCCGGGCTCATCAATGCCGTTTCAATGGTCGTGTTCATCGCCAAGGGCAAAGTCTTCTGGCCTCTGGCAATCCCCATGGTCGCATCGGCCATGTTTGGCGGCTGGCTTGGGGCCTCATGGGCACGAAAGCTGGACAAACAACTCGTGCGTCGAATGGTGATCGCCATCGGACTCGTGCTGACCACCTGGTACTTTGGACGTCTGTTTCTGGCAGCGTAGAGCAGTTGTCCTCAACTGCTCTACGCCACAGCTGAGCCGCGAAATAGTCGATCGCGAAGAGCCCCTCATCCAGCCTGTCGGCCACCTTCTCCCCTTGCCAGGGGAGAAGGCACATCGACGAAGTCGCCGAAAACACAACGAAAAATCCCTCACAGCGTTGCGTGCCAGCGCTACAGGGCACCGTCACCAGTGATCACTGTTCGAACTGTGCGGAACAGAATCTTGATATCGTTCCACAGACAACAGTTCTGAAGGTACAGCAGGTCATAAGAAACCTTGCGGCGAAAACCTTCTAGTTCATTGTCGTAACCATTCACGACCTGAGCAATCCCGGTCATGCCTGGCTTCAGGCCAAGTCGGTCGATGAAATTGGGAATATGCTCCTGCAGCTTCATCATGAACTCCGGACGTTCAGGGCGAGGCCCAATCAGGGACATGTCGCCTTTCAGAATATTCCAGAGCTGTGGCAGTTCGTCGATTCGAGTCCGGCGCAGGAATTTCCCGATCGGAGTGATGCGAGCGTCGCCCTGCTTTGCAAACTGAGCACCATGTTTTTCGGCGTCAGTTCGCATCGTGCGAAACTTGTAGATCGTAAACAGACGACCGTAATTCATGATCTCACGGCGATCTCGCCCGGAGCGTCGACACTGAAAGGCAGGATCATCAGGCAGTAGTTCTTCCTGGCGGCGATCCGGCTTCTTCTTGCTGCGAAGGTTCAAGCCGACTCGAGTCTGCGAATAGATCAGCGGGCCAGGTGATGTGATTTTGATCAAAATGGCGGCCGTCAGCATCAGTGGTGCCGTCAGGACCATCAGTGTCAACGCGGCTGCGATATCGAACAGTCGCTTACAGATTCGGAAGGATAATGGCAGGCAGCGAATGTTCTCGCGATCCAGGCCAGTGGCCAGGCGTGAGACCCAGTCGGTGCCAGGCAATTCAATCGTATGAGCTGCAACGAGCGCCGAAAACGACTGCTCACCGTTGTTGCGGGGATTGGTTTCGGACTGTACTGGTTCGAGTGTAGCGGTGTTTGTCATCGGAAGATTTACAATCTGTGTCTGAAAGCGGTCTTCATGACAGCGTTGACTACGGTGCTGTCTCCAGAAGACTAGGTCAAACCAGACTGCATTTTCCGGCCAGGTCTCACGAAATTGAGTTTCTCCTGCGTCTGAACCTGGAACTCACCGGTCTGCACAAACCTGTTGCAAACCGTCAACATCACATGTTGCATCAGGAATTCCAGACAGTACGCAGGACGGGCTGCTTAACCGTTAAGATCGGCAAAGGCGGCCTTTGCGGACGCAAGCGTGGCCGCAATGTCTTCGTCGGAATGGACCGCCGAAACAAACATCGCCTCGAACTGGCTGCAGGGCAAATAGACCCCGCGGTTCAGCATTCCGTGGAACCAGCGTCCAAATCTCGCTGTATCGGACGATGTGGCGGATGCGAGGTCCACAACAGGTGTCGACGTGAGGAAGGCAGTCAACATGCTTCCGACGCGATTGATTTGCACCGGGATATTTGCCGATGCTGCGGCGGCGCGAAATCCTTCCGCCAGCTTTGCGCCCATCGCGTCCAGCCGAGGATACGGGTTCTGATCGCGAATCAGCCCGAGCATCGCAATGCCGGCCGCCATCGCCACAGGATTTCCAGACAGCGTTCCTGCCTGATAGACCTTCCCAACCGGCGACACGCATTCCATGATGTCCGCACGACCGCCATAGGCACCGACGGGCATGCCGGCTCCGATGATTTTGCCAAGAGTCGTCATGTCGGGTCGAATGCCAAATAGTTCCTGAGCACCGCCCGCGGCGACTCGGAAACCAGTCATGACTTCATCAAAGATCAAAACAGTCCCGTACTGATCACACAGCCGGCGCAGTTCGGACAGAAACTCCTGCGACGGAACTACGCAGCCCATGTTCCCGACAACAGGTTCCAGAATCACAGCCGCCAGTCTGTCGCCATTCTTTTCGAACGCCGTCCGAAGACTCTCGCAATCGTTGTATGGCAGGACCAAAGTGTCGGCCGTACAACCGGCTGGGACTCCTGGACTGGATGGACAGCCCAATGTCAGCGCACCACTGCCTGCCGAAACAAGCAGGCTATCCACGTGACCGTGATAGCATCCTGCAAACTTCACAATGCCCGCACGATTCGTGAATCCTCGCGCGACACGGATGGCCGACATGGTCGCTTCGGTGCCCGAATTCACCATGCGGACCATTTCGATCGACGGCACCATTTCGATGACGCACTGAGCCAGCTCTGCCTCCGCCTCCGTCGGCGCGCCGAAACTGGTTCCGATCTCCAGTGCTGCCTGAATCGCCTGAAGAATGACAGGATGTCGGTGGCCAAACAGGTGCGGGCCCCATGATCCGATGTAGTCGATGAAACGATTGCCGTCGACATCATACAGATACGCGCCGTCGCCGCGTTTCATGAACGGCGGAGTCCCTCCGACGGCCCCAAAGGCTCGAGCCGGGCTGTTTACACCACCCGGAATGAGTTTTGCGGCATGACGAAAAAGACGCTCACTGCGGGTTCGAGTGGACGTATCAGGAATCGATGACATGGGGTTCTTTCGTGAGCGATCGTGCGTTTCAGTTGGCTTTCACTTCCAGACCGGGACGAGCAGCCTTGAGCTTACCTGCGGTCTCTTCGGACACTTCGCAGTTCGCAACGTCCAGGAACTGCAGGGCTGGAAGCTGACCGAGCTGGACAATGCCGTCGGCGTCAAGCTGCGTGCCACCGACATTCAGCCGCTCAAGCTTCTGCATTTTGAGCAGCGTTGGGACGGATTCCGTCGTGATCTTTGTCGACTCAAGGATTAGCTCAGTCAGATTCGTCAGCGTGCCGAGTTCTGCGAAGCTGTCATCGCGAAGCTTTCGAATCTGACGTAGCTCGAGGTAAGTTAGGTTCGTGAGTTTGCTGAGCTTTGTGATCCCGTCGCCTGTAACCAGTCGACATTCGCCAATGTCCAGATACGTGAGTTTTGGAAACTTGCTAATCGCTTCCAATCCTTCGTCGTCAACAGACGTTTCGCGCAGTTCAAGTCGAGCCAGCTCTGGCAGAGCGGCAAGATGAGCGACACCGGCCCCTGTGATGTCAGCCAGTCGGCAGCTCAGGCGTTTCAGTTTCTTCAGCTTCGCCAGCTCTGGCATACCGGCATCGGTCAGTCGAGTCGCCTCCAGTTGGAGTTGTTCCAGAGTGGCAATGGATCCGATCGCTGCCATCGCATCGTCGGAGATCTCGGTGTTGTAATTCAGGTTGAGAGACTTCAGCGGCAACGCCTTGAGCGACTCAAGACACTTGTTCGTCACCTTGGTCTTTTCCAGCTGCACATCGACAAGAGCTTTCAGTCCGACGAGATGAGCAATACCGGCATCGGACACGTTGGTGTTTCGAAGGTCGATGGCTCGCAGCTTCGAAAGGCCCTTGATGTGCTCGAGGTCGGAATCCTTCACAGCGGAGAGACGAAGAATGAGGGCTTCCAGGTTGCTGAGCTGGCCCACAATCTTCAGCGTTTCATCACCGACGACCGTTGCGCCAGTGAGGTCGAGTCGCTTCACTTTCTTCAGATGCGACAGAGATGCCAGGGCGGCATTTGAAAGACCAGGACCGCCAAAACGAGCAACAGTGACGTTGGGCACACCAGCCAGATTCTTCAGCAGTTCCGTCGGGTCGCTGTCAGATGACATCGACACTTCGATGACCACACCATCCCTCTTTGTCAGCTTGCATCCACCCGCTTCCAGCGCTGCGACCGCCTTTGGATCATCGGGAGTTGCATTCGCGGCTGATGCCGCAGCACCACCTGCCGGACTGCCCGATTCTTTGCAGCCCGCCGTGATCATAAAAACACAGAAGAGTCCAGCTAGAGTCAACAAGCGCATGGGATAGGCCTGATCAAAGTTCCTGACAAATCGTGCTCGCCCCGTCCTGAATCCTGTCAATTCCGGAAGCACGTCGGGCTACGGTTCGGCAAACAGCACGAACTCACCACCGCACATTCTGGATGGTGCCCTGCCCGTTCGCAACGGAGGCACCAAAATGGCTGCCTCAGGACCAAAAACCAGAATGCCGGGACCGGGCTGCGAATCCACATACGAATCCACCCCACCTGGACGAAGTCCGGGAGGGGTCGAACGAGCGTCAGCAAGCTCGGGGGCGGGCCACGATTCCATGCCCATAAAACGCAAAAACTCGTCCGGCATGCACCGGGCGAGTTTCGGAGAAGAGGGCGATCAGCCGACAGGAGAGAGTTGAGAGAGAGACTGCTGGCTGATCGTTTGAGTCACGTCGACGCGAATCAGATATTGTCCGACTTCTTTCGCTTTCGTGGCTGTTCCTTGCTTTCGCTGGATTCCACGTCCTTCTTCTTCTGCTCCTGAACCTGCTGCTTCAGACGTTCCGCCTGAGCCTTCTCTTCCTTCTCAGCTTTTCGGAAGACTTCACACAATTCGTGCAGGGACTTCTCGACCGGCTGCTGCTTGAAGGATGATCCAGCCGTGCGAGCTCCACAGCCTTCCTGAGCTGGAATCTCATAGCTCTGATCCAGGCTACGAATCGCGAAGGAAACGTCCTTCAACTCTTCATTAACTGCAGTCGCAACAGCACTCAGCCCAGCGGTCAGACCAACAACCGCCACTGTGCCAACAACAACCGCTTCTGCAGAAAGAAGCACACCAGATTCATCAGTCCACAACTTACCAAGAATACGCATCTCATTCTCTCCCATGAGGTTACGGTGATCGAACCAGCAGATTCCCCTCAGAATCTGTCCGGTCCGTCTGTATCGGTCGTGCCGATTGTGCGGATTCTTGAACACTCCTTGCAATGTTAAATTGGGATAAATAGACAAAATGAAAAGTTTTCTTTACACAGCCGCCGACCGATACGGCCCCGGTGGTTCAACTAGCATCCCCTGGCGAAAGCCGTCTGTGCCTGCGACGCACCAGTACAAAAATGGCCGTCACTCGGCGAGTGACGGCCACAGCGGTTAACACCATTGAACAAGGCGAAACGCAATACGATCCCTCACTGACGTTTCGGGTTAGGATGTGCATAGCTGCATCGCACAAATCGCAGTTCGCCACTCATGAATTGACGCCTGCAATCGACGTCACACCATTCGCTTTTCTGCGATCAGGTCTTTCACGAACCCAACAGTATCGCCGATGGAGATGCGGCGACTTTCGGATTCGGTGCGCCACTTCACTTCGGTGATTCCTTCAGCGAGTCCTTTGCCGCCGACAGTGATGCGAAGCGGGATGCCGATCAGGTCAGCATCCTTGAACTTGAAGCCTGGTCGCTGGTCACGGTCATCGATCAGCACGTCAATTCCGACTGCATTGAGTTCATCGTAAATGCGGTTTGCCACTTTCATGACTTCCGGATCTGTGACGTTCAATGGAATCAGCTGCACCGTGTACGGAGCGACGTTGATTGGCCAGATGATGCCGTTCTCGTCATGACAGGTTTCGACGATGGATGCCACAACGCGAGTCACGCCGATTCCGTAACAGCCCATGATGATTGGGTGCGACTGTTCCTGAGCATCCACGAACTTTGCATCCATCGACACGCTGTACTTCGTGCCGAGCTTGAAGACGTGGCCCACCTCGATCCCGTGGACAATCTCCAGCTTCGCTTTGCACTTCGGACACGCGTCGCCTGACTCCGCATTGCGAAGATCAAAGGTCTCAGTGATTTCGAAGTGAGTACCAGGAATGACACCTGTTATATGAGCATCCTTTGCATTCGCTCCGATGATAGCCGACTTGATTGCGGCCACATCGTGGTCGACAAGGTACGGACACTGAATGCCAATCGGACCTGCAAATCCCACTGGTGCGCCCGTGACTTTTTTGATGGTCTCTTCGTCGGCAAGTTCCACGGTCGTTGCCTTCGTGGCGCGTCGGATCTTGCCTTCATTGGCGGTATGATCACCTCGAAGAAGAATCGCAACGGCTTTACCATCTGCCTTGTAAATCAGTGTTTTTACGAAGGAAGTGGCATCGGCCTTCAGCATCTTGCTGACCTGGTCGATGCTTCCGGCATTCGGTGTCGCGACCTGTACGGGAGCCGCCGCATTTTCAACCTTGGGCGGAATCGCCGAAGATCGCCCGGTATCCGCACGCTCCTGGTTCGCACCATAACCGCAGGCCGGACAATGGACGACGAAGTCTTCGCCGTTGCTGGCAGGAACCATGAACTCATGCGATGCATCACCGCCAATCGGACCGCTCTCCGCTTCGACCGGAAGATACCTCAGTCCGCATCGTTCGAAGATTCGGCAGTAGGCTTTGTACATCGCATCATACGCTTCATTCAGCTGCTGCAGTGATGTGCCAAAGCTGTACGCGTCCTTCATGATGAATTCGCTGGTGCGCAGGACACCGAAGCGAGGACGCTCTTCGTTTCGGAACTTCGTCTGAATCTGGTACAGCGTAATCGGCATCTGTCGATAACTGCTGATATGACGAGCCATCAGATCGGTAATGACTTCTTCGTGAGTTGGGCCGAGCGCGAAATGCAGCTTGCGATCGCCTCGCTTCACTTCAAAGTTGAACAGCACGTTTCCGAAGGCTTCCTTTCGGCCCGTGCGTTCAAAGATCTCAATGGGCTGCAGAGCTGGCATGAACAGTTCGATCGCCCCGGCACGGTCCATCTCTTCGCGGACAATCTCGGAGACCTTGCGGACTGAGCGATAACCCAGAGGAAGATACGTATAGGCTCCGGCCATGAGCTGTCGAATCAGACCAGCTCGCAGCATCAGCTGATGGCTGGGAACTTCTGCCTCAGCCGGAACTTCTTTCATGGTGGGGATGAATGTCTGAGACCAGCGCATAGGAAACCTGATTTGGGCAACACGAGTTGGCATCGAGTCTGAGAAGACACCGCGCGATCGCAGTGAGTTCGCTGTGGGTTCTCATCGGATGCTCAATACGGAACGCGTGGCTCAGCCGCCGTCGGCCAAGATTCCCAAACGTCCCAGGGTGGGGATTCTAGCAGGACCGGAAAAAACGCGTAGGCCAGCCTGAAACGCGGAAAAATGCGGAATATCCAATACATCGGACAAAAGTTTGGAGACAAAGAACAGAGCGTGCGGGCCGACGTCAGTCCCTCAAGTCAGATCTTCGCTGCACTTTTCCCATCGCTTTTGTGGGAGAAGAATAGAAAGTACACTGGCGCGATCATGGATCAACTACCTACGCCACACAACAACTTCTTTCACTTCGCGCTGTCTCACCTGCCCAACGCCCGCGGCCTGATTGAGACACAACTCTCTCCCGCGGCTTTGGCGGAGCTGAATCTCGAAACGCTGCAACTGGAGAAAGGCAGCTTTGTTGATCCCGATCTGCGTGAGAAGTTCTCGGACCTGCTGTTTTCGGTCGAGCTGACAAATGTTCCTGTCGATGCGACAAGCAAGCAGGCGCTGGTTTATTTTCTGTTCGAGCACAAAAGCCAGTCCGACCCGCTCACCGTGTTGCAGGTCCTGAGCTACATGGTGCGAATTTGGGAGAAGCGAGTGCGAGACGGCGAGTCACTTTGTCCGATCGTGCCGTTGTTGGTGTACCACGGAGAGTCAGCCTGGTCCGCGGCGAGAAGTCTTGCCGGACTGATTCCGACTCCGGCTCCTCTGGACGAGTATCAGATTCATTTTCAGCCGTCGCTGCTTGATCTAAGCCGCCTGGATGATGCGGAGATCCAGGGAGAATCCGTTTTGAGGAACACGCTGCGGCTGTTAAAATACAGTCGAAGCCGACATCTGGTCGAAATACTGCGTGAGATCCTCGAATTGATCGGCCGGGCATTGCCTGCTGCTAGTTTTGCAGAATGGTCCAAAGCAATTGGAGTCTATGTCATGACGGTCAACAAGAACATCGACGACGAGGACTACAAGCAGACACTCGCGAGTATCCTGCCCACCAAGTTCGTACCCGGCTCGCTCGCCGATCGACTGCTGATTCAGGGCCGTGAGGAAGGTGAGAGAATCGGCGAATTCATTGGCAAGATCCTGTTGCTTGAAGAGTTGTTGGGATTACCAGCGACAGACAAATCCGACTTGCTCGCTACCGACCCGGAGACGCTGCGGAACCGAGTGACTTTGCTGCAGACCGAACTTCGACGCAGAAGCAACTGAGTCGCTGCCAGAAGGTCTCAACAGCATCTTTGCCAGATCATTGCCTCCATGAAACGAATTCCCGCGAACCTGATCACCGGCTTTCTAGGCACCGGAAAAACAACCGCCATCCGTGCTCTGCTTGACCAGAGACCTCCGGGGGAACGCTGGGCCATCTTCATCAATGAGTATGGTATGGTGTCGATGGATGAGGCCCTTCTGGAACAGGACGGCGTTGAAGATGTGTTCGTCCAGGAACTGGCGGGCGGATGTTTCTGCTGCGAGACTGCGGCTCTGTTCAAACCGATGCTCGTTCAATTCCTGAAGCGTTCTCGGCCTGACCGACTGTTGATCGAACCCAGCGGCGCGGGTCATCCGGCCAGCGTTCTTGACGGCCTGCGAGAATCCCGTTTCTTTCATGATCATCTGGACGTTCGAGCGACGATCTGCATCGTGGATCCAAAAGACTTTGATAATCCAAGGACGAAAGAGAATCCCGTCTTTCATGATCAGATTGAAATGGCTGACGTTGTCGTCCTCAACCATGCAGATCACCGAGATGCCGACTGTATGGCTCGATGTCGTGCCTGGGTCGAAGGATTTGAACCACCGAAGTTGCTGATCACGGAAACGTCATTCGGCAAGCTTGATCCCGCATGGCTGGAACTTGATGGTACGATTGTTCGTCCGCCAAAATTCCCGGATGCTCACCACAGTCATGATCATGCGCACCGACATGGCTCTGCTGAAGAACTCACATCAACAGGCAGTCCAACAAACCCTGCATCCGCAACAAACCACGCCGCGCCGGTGCTCGTATCGCTTGGCACTCGGCCCGTCAGTGAACCCGTTATTCAGATCAAACAAACGGCCCTTCCAGGCCAGCCGATCCGACTGGAAAACAGCGGTCAGGGACAATGGGCGTGCGGCTGGATCTTCCACCGAGACGAATGCTTCGACCGTTATCAGTTGATGGACCTGCTCGGCAGCCTTCGTTCAGTTCAGCGGCTCAAGGGCGTCTTCCACTGTCAGGACGACTGGTGGACCATCAACCGCTCCGGCAACGACACCACCCTCCGCCGCTCCGCCTGGCGCAGAGACAGCCGGCTGGAGATCATTCACAGCTCTTCCGAACTGCTCTGGAACGAAGTCGAAGCCCAGCTGATGACTTGTCGAACATCATCGCATTCAATGACCTAAGCCCGAGTTTCTGCCGCGGTGTCGCTTGTCGTTGGACATCAGGAGTTCGTGAACGAGTCACAGGCTGACTCGAACGACTGTCAAACCGGGCAATCGAAGTCTGGTTGCTGCAACCGTTCGAGCAAATCGCAGAACATTTCTGGTAGCGACTTGAATCGGCAGCCGAATTTTCGTTTTCAGTGAAATGACGCGTTTCCCGGGGGCAAACACTGTGGATTCTGCGAACTAACATTAGAGAACCAGGGCACTGGCCACTACCATAACCGGGGTCTGGTTCACCCTGTAACCATCGCGGCCGGAACGCTGGAATGGTTCGGATGTGTTGGCTGGGTGACAGATTGACTGTGGATGTGTTTGAAAGACCTGCCATGAAACAGACTCAAGCGGTTGGAATTGACCTGGGCACGACCTATTCGTGTATTGCCTGGCTGAATGAACATGGCCAGCCGGTCACGATTCCCAATCAGGAAGGTGAGCTCTCCACTCCGTCAGTCGTGTTCTTCGACGGCGGCCAGCCGATTGTTGGCACCGAAGCGCTCAGGAATGCCATCGCGGCACCCGATCGTGTGGTTCAGCATGCCAAGCGTTACATGGGGGATGCGAATAAGTTCTGGAAGATCGGCGATGCTCGATTCTCACCCGTTCATATCTCCGGCCTGATCCTTCGCAAGCTGATCGCAGCGGCGCAGGAACAGATCGGTGAGATTCGTGAAGCAGTCATTACCGTGCCTGCCCAGTTCAGTGATGCGCAGCGACATGCGACACTGCTGGCTGGTCACGCCGCGGGACTTGAACGCATTGAGATGATTAATGAGCCCGTGGCGGCGGCGCTGTGCCACGTTCTAGGCAACGAAGGTCTCGCATTCACGGAACTCGCCATCGATCAGCAACTGCTTGTGTTTGACCTGGGCGGCGGAACTCTGGACCTGGCGATTGTTCGGTATCGTCAGAATGAAGTGAAAGTTGTGGCCTCGGACGGCGACCTGGAACTTGGTGGTCTGGACTGGACGAAGACGCTGGTGGATCTCGCCGCAGAAAAGTTCATCGCCGAATTCGGTAAGGATCCTCGAACCAGTCGTGAGAGTCTCCAGTTCCTGACGATCGAAGCAGAACAAGCCAAGCGAAGTTTGTCCGTTCGACCTCGAGCAGCGATCACTGTTCGTCATGAGGGCCTGCTGAAGACGTTCCAGATTGAACAGGCGGAGTTTGAAAAGGCCGCAAGGCGACTGGTCCAGCGATGCGAAGAGGTGACTCGACGCATTCTGAAGGATAACAAGTTCGGCTGGGCGCATGTGGATGTCGTGCTGACAACCGGCGGTGCGTCTCGCATGCCGATGATCAGAGATTCTCTGAAGAAGCTCAGTGGTCGAACACTGAATACTTCTCTGTCGCCCGATCAGTCAATCGCTCACGGAGCGGCCTACTATGCCGGCATGCTGCTCGCGAATCAGGAATACGTCCGCACTGTCTTCAACAGCAAAGCGTCTTCACGACTGGCAAGAGTGCGTCAGCAAAGCGTGAATGCTCGCTCACTGGGAATTCTGATCCGCGATGAAGAATCCGGCCAGCGCGTTCCTCATTACCTGATTCCGGCGAACACTGCCCTGCCCGTTTCACGAACACATCTGTTTGGCACCGTTGTGGCCAACCAGACTCGCGTACATGTTCGCATCGTCGAAAGCGGTGCTGGAGCAGACCGTCCGCCGACCGTTCTGGGAGATTGTGTCGTCACCGATCTTCCTCCGAATTTGCCGGAAGGAACTGAGATCGAAGTCACGATCAGTTACGACCATCAGGCTCGAGTCCATGTGTCCGCGCGAGAACTGAGCAGTGGTCGGCACGCTGAAGTGGAGATCATTCGACAGGAAAACGTGAACGCTCAGCTGGAACAGAAGCGCGAATCCACGGAGGATACTCTTCCGCCCGTCGAGCTTTCAGAACTTGCTCCGCCGAACGCACCCGCAACTGGACCATCAGCCAACGCCAATAGTGCACCGCAGACTTCTAAAGCGGACGCAGGACAGCCAGTGAAAGGCGCTCGAATTGGCGATCCGGAATTTGACGCCCTGCATGAACTGTCGGCGTGGAATGCAAGCTCCGACAAAGCAGACGTAATTGGAGATCAGCCTGTCCTTTTGTGCAACAGCTGCGGGGCAGCGCTGGGGCGAGGCGGAGTCTGCGCAGAATGCGGTGCTGAATCAGCCGCCCCGAAACGCCCCAGACAACAGACTAAGCCCACCGCGCCAAAGCGAGCCAAGCCGCCCGGCGCAGCGGGGGCGCGACCGAGCGCGGCGAGCGACCCACCACCGCGAAAGGCACGGCGGACTGAGCGTCTGGACACGAGCGAAGCAGAATTCTGGGATCTTGTGGATGGCGATGAATAGTCGCTGAGAAATCAGACAAAGCTGCGAACCGAAGTGCTCCTGAACCATTCTGGTTGGGGCAGTCGGAGAGATTTTTTTCGGGTCCCCTTTTTGAGCGGACTCCCGAGGGGTAAGATGGCCACATCCCATCTGCCCCAATTCTGGCTGCCTGCCAATTGTCGGCTTCAACTTTCCCGAAGTCCGATGTTGGCCCGTCCCGTCCATCGGCAACAGCATTGCTTCGGCGTTCCTGTGCTTCCGTTTTGTGTTCGACCTGAGAAAGGACTGCGTATGCGTCTTCGAGCTTTCTGTCTGGGGACTGCCCTGGCACTGATGCTGGGAGTTTTCTCCCTGAATTCTGTCGTCGCTGGTGAAGGCGACACGCCAAAGGGGGAATTCACAAGTACTCACAAGCAGGCTCGGATCATCAAGCCTCTGCACGACGGCAAGCCGATTGCTCTCCATACGTACTGTCTGGACAAGGATGGCAATATCCTGGCGTGTGTGGGTGGCGACAACGTTGAAGCCGTAATGAACGCCGACGGGACGCAGCAGATAAAGACCATTCCGGCTCCAAAACTGATCCAGGTCTATTCGCCGGACGGAGAACTGAAGAAAGAGATCGAGCTGACGTTTGCTCCGACGGCAATCAACCTCACCAGCGACGGCACCATCTTTGTGGCTGGTCACGGCAAGGTTGCCAAGGTCAGCAGCGATGGCAAAGTGCTGTCGACCGCTGATTCACCGCATATTGGCGACATGGCAACGTTCAAGGAGCGTGTTGAAGCCGGTGCCCGCAAGCAGGTCGAAGAGTTTACTCAGCAGTTTCGTGATCAGATCAAACGAATTGACGAACGCATCGCGAAGCTGAAGGAAAAGCCTGAAGCGGAGATCACAGACAAGGACCGAAAGAGACTGGAGACCTATGAAGAGCAGAAGGCTCTTTATGAAGAGCAACTGAAGTCGCAGGAATCCATGTACAAGGACATGTTCGCAGGTGATCAGATGCTGGATTCCAAGCTCGGAATCACCGCGCTGGCCGTGACGTCCAAAGACATTTTCGTCTGCTGCAACGCGATCGAAGGTTATGGCTACGAAGTCTGGCGCATGAACCATGAGTTTTCAGAGCCAAAGAAAGTCGTTGCAGAACTTGGTGGTTGCTGTGGACAGTGCGACATTCAGGCCAACGAAGAACATTTGATTCTTGCAGAGAATACTAAGTTCAAGGTTGGCCTGCTGGACCGTGATGGCAATCGAGTGTTCGACTTCGGCAAGGGTGATCGTAAGGCAGTGGATGGATTCGGAAGCTGCTGCAATCCGATGAATGTCCGCTGCTGCAACAATGGTGATATTCTGACAGCGGAGTCCAGCATCGGCACCATCAAGCGATTCAACGACAAAGGTAAACTGCTGGGAGTGGTTGGTAAGGCCAAAATCGGCGGCGGATGTAAGCACGTCGCACTGGGCTTCGATGAACAGCGCAATCGCTATTACATGATGAATGTCGACAAGTCTCACATCTGCGTTCTTGTTCCAAACGCGGAAGCACCAGAGACAACTCCGGAAGAAGTTCTGGCCAAGGCAGCTCGCGAAGGCCTTGGAAAGAAGCTGGTCGGTGAATGGTCCCTGAACGGTAAGCGCAAGGCAGACGCAAAGCCTGCAGCATCCGGCCTGGGTGCTCTGATCGGCGGATTGCTCGGTGGCGACGGTGGTGAAGCGGCAGTCAGCGATGATCCGTATGGATCGTCATATCTTCACTTCCACGAAGACGGCAAACTGTCGATGTCTGGTGGAATGTTTGAAGGTGGCGACAATGGCTGGGAAGCAGTCTCTCAGGACGGCAACACACTGATCGTTTCACAGCTTCAGGATCAGATTCAGTATTACGACTACAAGATCGAATTCGTGAACGATGACGAGGCGACCATCACTCTGATGTTCAACGAAAGTGTTCTGTCCAGCAATCGCTACAAGCGAGTGAAGGACGAACTTGCCGCAGAAGAAAAGAAGGAAGAACCAGCGGCGCCAGAGGCGAAGGCTGAACCAGCGGCTGAACAGAAGTAGATGAAGCAAGTCTAATACTCATGGTTGCCACTTTCGCGCTGGTGAAGGTGGCAACCGGGTATGGTTGATGATGACTGAAGAAACAAGGTTCGCCTGACGGCGAAAGTCCCGCTCGGCAGCGGGGACCTACAAGAATGGGTGAAACTATGATGTTCCGATTGTTCAGCCTCTTCTCGGCACTCGTCCTATTGGCTTCAGGTGCCACGGTATCGGCGTTTGAAGACAAATCACCGGAACTGACTCTGGTGGTCATGGATCCTCTTGCAGGTCCTTTGGCGTGTGACTGTGTCAAAGGGTATGCACAAAGAAAGTACGAAAAACTGGGTGAGTTTCTGACGAAGCACCTTTCTCGGAAGGTGAACGTTGTTTGGGGCGAGACGCTCGAATCAGCGATGGAGAAGTCTGAGGGTAAGGTCGACATCATCGTCGGAAAACACTCTGTCGTATTGTCCGACGCAAAAGACTCAAAGCTGAGCGTGATTCCTCTGGCACGCTTAACCGACCTAAAGGACAAAGTCGTTCAGACGGGTTTGTTCGTCGTGCGAGCAAACGATCCGGCAAAGACCGTTGAAGACCTGAAGGGATACCGCATCTTCTTTGGTCCTGAAGACTGTGACGAAAAGTCAGCAGCCCCGATGGCATTCATGAAGGAAAAAGGTGTCGCCCTGCCTTCAACCATCGAGACTGCTCCGTCGTGCAGTAATGCTGCGGTCATGCTGATGGAATTGCCGAAGGATGCGAAGGCCGCTGCGATCATTTCCAGCTATGCCGGCCCTCTGCTTGAAGGCTGTGGCAAAGTGGCGAAGGGCGATCTTCGCGTCATCGGAGAAAGCAAGCCAGTCCCATTCATCACTCTGTTCGTAAAGTCTGAAATGCCTGCAGCAGATCAGAAGGCACTGTCCGCCGCGCTGGAGGAAGTGGGCCTGGATGCTCAGATGCTGATCGACATGGAGACCGCATCTGGCTTCGTTCCGTGGAAGGAAGAGGCTCCTGCCGCGCCAGCTGCTTCAGTCAGCTCAAAAAAAAAGGACTGACGAGGGCTGAGAAACTCGCCTTCGCTGTTCGCGTCGCTGCGATTTCAAATCTCACAAGTTCAAATCTCACAGGGCATCGTTCTTCTTCAGGGACGTATGCCCTGTGTTCATTGGTGCCCGATGATAAGACGAGTGACTCGGCCGCCGAGTGGACGGGATGGCGGGGAGCATCGCGAGACGGCAAAGTTGCCTGGTTGCCGGACAGCCTTCCTAAGTCTCCGGAATACGCATGGAGTGCCGAACTGAGCGGTGACGGACTTGGCGGCATCGCAGCGGGGAAGGGTTTCGTCGTGACGGGTAGTCGCGATGCACTGGACCGCCATGACGTGTTTCAGTGCTTCGACGCAAAAGATGGCACGCTGGTCTGGCAGCACCTGTACCCGGTCTCGGGAAAGCTGGATTACGGAAACTCACCGCGAGCAACGCCGCTGATTCACGAAGACTGCGTTTACACGCTTGGGGCGTTCGGTCATTTGTGCTGTCTGGAACTGGAATCCGGAATCGTTCTGTGGCAACGAAATCTGGCCGCGGACTTTCAGTCGCCCCATATGATCTGGGGACACTCCGGATCTCCTTTGATGGCCGGCGGTCACCTGATCGTGCAGCCTGGCGGAAAGAAGGCGTCGCTGGTCGCACTGGATCCTGAGACAGGCGAAGACGTCTGGACAACACCGGGCATCGATGCCTCATATTCTTCATTCGTCTCAATGAAGACGGGAAAGATCGAGCAAGTTATCGGCTACGACGCAAAGTCGCTGGGCGGCTGGGACGCAGCGACAGGAAAAAGACTGTGGTCCCTTGTCCCTCCGGAGCACGGAGACTTCAACGTGCCGACTCCTGTAGTGCTGGGTGAACGGCTGCTGGTTTCGTCCGAGAACAACGGGACTCGAATCTATCACTTCAACGAAGATGGAACGCTGAACCCGGAGCCGGATGCACAGAACGATGATCTGAAGCCTGACTCTCATACTCCCGTGGAATCACAGGGAAGAATCTATGGAATCTGGGACGATCTGTATGAACTGGATCCCGCAGCCGATCTGAAGACTCGCAACGCATTGCAAGACGACGCCTTCACTGGCTATGGCTGTCTGATTGCCAGTACCAACCGTCTTCTGGCCCTGACGATCGAGGGCGAGCTGCTGCTGATTTCAACCGAAGGAGACGCCCCAAAGATCCTGTCGCGGCTTTCGCTGACGGACGACAACGTCCAGGTGATGTCTCATCCGGCGCTTGTTGGTAAGTCACTGTTCCTGCGAATTGGCAGTACTCTGTCGTGTCTGCAGCTCGATCAATAGTCGCTCTGCGGGAAAGACGAAAGAACGGTCAGCAGCACCAGCGACGGATCGCGTCGCAGTACAACTGTGTCCCCATTCCCAGTTGTTCCAGACTGATCCACTCATCATCCGTGTGAGCCTGAGCGATATCGCCGGGACCGAAGACGGCGATGTTGCGAAGTTCTGTGAACACCGCACCGTCAGTGCCATAGGCAACGGTTCTTGCCGAAGTTCGTCCGGTCAGTTGCAGCAGTTCCTGGATGAATGGTGTCGACGGGTCTGTGAACAGCGGCGAACCGGAGAAAATGATCTCAAACTTCAGCCCCATGTGTTCCGCAAGCTGCCGGAGTCTCTCAACCATTCCGTCCGCGTTCTGTCCCGGCATCGGTCGAAAATAAACCAGACACTCTGATTGAGCCGAAGTGATATTCAGACCGGTGTTTGTATCGCGAATGACAAGGTTCAAAGTGGGCGTCGGTGGCGAGAAGCGAGCGTCGCTCCATTCCGGCTGTGACTCCATTTCGTCATTGATTTTCTTCACTTCCATCAGGAACGGAATCAAAGCCATGTTGGCATTGATACCCAACCCGGTACTGGAATGCGCGGCCCTTCCTACGGACGTGACTTTGACTGCTCGACCGCCTTTGTGAGCATAGACGATGTCGAGGCTGGTGGGTTCTCCGATGATCGCGTTTGTTTGAGTCGCCACGATCTCGCGATAGAACCTCGACAATTCCACAACCTTGCGAGCACCAGGCATGCCGACTTCTTCATCTGCGGTAACGGTGAAGTACAGCGGAGCCTTCAGAGCGACGTCCTGTGTGGCTTCAAGCGCAGCCAGCATGCAGCAGACAGGCCCTTTCATATCGCAGGAGCCACGTCCATAGATGCGACCGTTCTCGACGTGTGGCGTCCATGGACCGGCCGCGGGAAAGCTCCACGAGTTCACCGGAACAACGTCGGTGTGACCAAACCAGGCCAGGCCTTTGCCAGCAGGTCCTTTTCGCCCAAGCACATTGGACTTTCGCACACCGCGATCATCCAGATAATCGACTCGCTCCGTTTCGAATCCCAGGTTCGTCAGCCAACCCTGAATAAGATCGCTGATTGCACTGTTCGAATCAGAACTGACCGTCGGAAACGCGATCAGTTCGCGGAGTAGTTCAAGCGCACGCATGCAGGACTTGCCAGCAGGGATTATGGATTGATTTAAAACTTGGTGGAGCGGCAGGATATCGAACGGCGAAGGAAAACACAGTCATTCGAAGTAACGCGGGACAAGACCGTTCACACAGGACAGTAACATTGACGGCCTGCAGATGTGGGAAATCGCATCAACGGTCGAAACGACTGGGTCCCCGCCTGCGCGAGGATGACGAAGGAACATTGAGTGGTTGACGACGAGCATCGAAACTACGGCCTGTACTTGCATCCGCCGCTACCTTCGAGACTCCCAGCGCCAGACGAGCCCGTCTTCCGGATCCATATGCTCACCGACATTCTGGAAGCCGCATTTGGTCAGAACCCGCTGCGAGGGGCCGTTACTGGGCAGTGTGTGAGCAATCACCATCGTGACGAACGGATGTTCTTTGGCGAATTTTGTCAGAGCCTCCGTCATCTCCGTTGCATAGCCCTGATTCTGAAATTCTTCATCGACCCCATAGGCCAGCTCCACAAGACCTTCGTCATTCGGCGGTCCCTTAAAACCACCGAAGCCGACAGCCTGCTGGTCAACCGTGCGAATGATCGTAAAACCATGAATCCACGGATCCGGGGCCGGAGCATTCAGGGCTCGGTCGACCCACCACTGAGCCACCTCCTTGCGAACTTCTGGCGGCATCGCGTCAAGCATCTCACGAACTTCGTCTGGAGTCTTGTTCTTCAGCGTCAGGCGAGCCGTCGTGAGAATTGTCATGCAGAATGCCTTCGGTGGTTGATAGATGTCGCAATACGGTATGAGTTGTGCGAGCCGATTCACATGCAAAAGGTTCGCTAAAATCCCGGCGAGTCACCTGAATTCCGGGTTTCCTGATCAGTGAAGGCTGGTCTTCAGTTTTGCCCCAGAGTCTTCAGACACTTTGCTTTCACCTCTGCCGCAGACTGGTCATCTGGCACTTCCTGCAGATGCTGATCCATCGATTTGATGAGCAGCTGGCAGTAAGTCTCCATCTTTTCGACGACCTTTGAGAGCCCGAGTTCCTTTGCACGTTCCAGGGGATTGCGGTTGGCGGCATCCGTGAGACACATGAGGCCAGGAGTGATTCGCGAAGACGAAACATGACCTTTCTGAATGTACTCCATTTGAGCAATGGCCTTGTCGAGCAATGAACAGAGCAACGATTCCTGCTTGTTCTCAACGGCCATCGACAGCCAGCTCTTGCCGTCCGGCGTCAGTTTCTCCGCTAACGTCATTTCCGACAGAATCTCAAAGGCCTGCAGATGTCCGCCGGCAGCTGCTTTCATCCATGCAGTTTCTCCGCTGAAATCTGCCTGATCGATTCCTGCGTCGAAATGATAGCGTTGAAAATCAAAACCACCGGGAAGATCCGACGCCATCTGCGACATACGAAACTGAAGCTCTTCATCGAAGCCAATCTGTTCCAGTCTCAGAATCATTTCTACTGTCAGCGCATGACCGGCCGCTGCGGCGATCATCAGGGGAGTCTGTCCGTTCGGATCACGCTGCAACGGATCGGAACCAGCCAGCATCAGCCAGGCGGCAATGCGTTCACGTCCAGCGGCTGCGGCCTGCATCAGGGCGGTCTGGCCCGAAGAATTTGCTCGCTGCACGGAGCCCCCATTCATCTTCCAGGCCTTGACCGAGTCCAGATCGTCGTCCATCATCGCTTTGGCAAACATCAGGGCGAGTGCTTCCTCCGGCATCGCTGGTCCGAATGATGTCGACTCGCTGGCCGGAATCTCAACGGCCGGCTTTATCGATCCCAGAATCAGATTGTGGATGCTCATGAAGCTTCGAGCATCCGCGATCTCGTAGGCTGTTCTTCCGGAGGCATCTCGCAGCATCGGGTCCGCGCCGCGTTCCAGCAGCAGCTTGGCAACAGGCTCATGACCGTACCATGCCGCCAGCATCAGTGGCGTCATTCGTGCTCCCGGCCAGTAGATGGTGCTGGAAGTTGTGAGGATCGTGTGCTGTTCAGACGAAGAAACGGAATCCTGAGCATTGATGCTGGCTCCCTGATTGATCAACGAACCACAGGTTGCCACATCGCCCTTGCAGGCGGCCAGCATCAGCGGAGTGATTCCTTCCTTGCTGCTGAAATTCACGTCGGCCTGATACACCAGTAACATCGCTGTGATCATGGAGTCATTTTCAGCAACCGCCCACCAGAGAGGACTATTGAAACCTTCTGGCAGCGGCGGGTTTGCCGAATTGCCGTTTTCCAAAAGACGCTGAACGGCAGGCTGATTCGAATTCTGCACCGCCTGAAGAAGTTCCGGGCGAGGATCTCCGAACAGGGCGTTTCGGACTCCACCAGACGTGCTGGACCAGGTGCTCAGGAAAGCCATCCAGGTAGCGAGCACCAGTGTCAGGCCCGTCATTGCGGCAGGCGACTTAATCCATCGCTTTCGCCGATTTCCATCCGCTGGAGCCATCCGGTCTGCGACAAAGTAACACACCAGTCCTGCGACCATGATCCAGAGCGAATGACCAAGCCATCGAAACTGATGACGCGTACTTTGACCACTTGCGTCGTCAACTGTTTCGCTGACAAACCACGGCTCAGGAAGACCGACGCGAGTCACCTGACTGCGAGACAAAACCTGCTTACCATCTTCAAACAAGCCGGTTGAAAAATCAGTCCGAATCGTCAGGAACATCAGCAGCGAAACGACAAAGGCCGCCTGAAGGCCGCGTCGCTGCCAATAGCGGTCATCCAAGTTTGATACTCGTTCGGTATTCGCCAACGACGCCCCGGTGCCGCCTTGGTCTGCGTCTTGCGCGAATTCAGCCGTGGGCTCTGCCCCGGCCTCACCTGAGGAGCCTGGACTTTCATTCTGCAAATCATCAAGCAGTTGTCGGCAATGCAGACCGACAAAGAACGTGATCGGCCATGCCGGTGTCATTGGCAGCAGGTACGCGAAGGCAACACGACGTGCCATCTGGTTTGTGGTCCCGCGTCGCAGCGAAGTGGCCGCCATCAGTGACCAGATGCTGAGAGACACTGTGGCCAGCAGCGAACCCAGCACGATCATCAGAGGACCCTTCGCCGGTGCAGCGGCCACTTCCCCTGGGCCGATGGTTTGCACCGTTGACGCCATGAACGAGAGCAAAAAGAAAAGTGCCGCAGTGAACATTAACAGGACACCAGTTTTGTTCAGCGCAGAGCCAAGTCTCTTTTTCGTGTCACGGATGACGACTGCCGCTGCCGGGACATCGCGCCCTTGCTGTTGCGGCGATGTGACCTGCTGAGTTCGATTTCGAAGCGCGGCAAGACACCATGCGGCAACTGGTATGCTGATCACAGACGCTGGTGTCAGAGGGAGCAGCAACAGAATTAATGCAATGCGGACGGTCTGGGTGACATGTTGCTGCTTCAGAGTGAAGCCCGCCAGCAACGCAAAGATCGTAACGGGCAGGCATGCAACCTGTAGTGTTGCGACGAAGTACAGCGCCTCATCTCTAAGATCCCCGTCGTCCACAATGATCGTGAACGTGATTCCTCCGGAAATAAAGATGAGGACTGACAGGATCAGCAGATACCGCCCCGCTCGTGTTTCCACTGAGTCCGGTCCCTCCATCGCTCGCCGTTCGGCGCGGCGCCGTAGCAGTGCGGCAAAGGCATGACGAACTTCTGACGCAGAAAAGACCAGAAGGACCACGCAACAGGCAAATGTTGCGAAAAACGCAGGGCGATAGACAACCTCGTGTGTCAGCGGCCCCAGGAATGATCGCCCCTCGCCATTTGAAAATGTCATGGCGTTGTGCGGGATTGCACCTGTCACCGGGTCAGCGTAAACCGGGACAAACTGGTAACGGAGTTCCGACCGGTGAATCAACAGAAACAGAATCGCCAGGGCCAGAAAGAGCAGACCCGGCAATGCAGTGCGAACCATTGGTCGCTGCAGTCCTAATGATACGGCCTGAAGCGCGACGACAAACACCATGAAAACAATGAACGTGATTCCCGAGGCCATCTGAATTGGCATCAGGACCAGGTGCCGGGCCGGCACGTTGTTGTAGACCTCGCGGAGATGTTCCGGCATCCCTCGCGTGGCTTCCACGTCGGTGACATAGACATCAAACCACGGAAAGAACAGCATCGCAAAAGGAACAAGCGCCAGCAGCAGCATTAAAAAACGGGGTGCTCGCGACGATGCCTTTTCCGTGGACGGCCCGACAACAAATCGCATCGCGGCCATTGCTTCCCGGCTCATGATGGCGGACATGCCTGACGCGTTCGCATAGGAGTCATCGCTCTGCCCGGCGATGCCGGTCTGGTCATCATGAAAACCGTACGAAGCTGTGCGGAAGGCCGCAGGGGCGCTGGCAAACTTCTCGACCTGGACACGCAGCTCACTGATGCTCTGAAAGCGTCGCTCAGGCTCACGCGCCATGGCTCGAAGGACGATGCCGTCGAGTCCCGGATGAACCTTGGCCTTCCGTGACGGTGGCTCAAAATGTCCGGCGGGAATTTGCCCTGTCAGCATTTCATAGAACACAACGCCGAGCGAATAAATATCCGCGCGATGGTCGACCGAATGGGATCCTTCCATCTGTTCCGGCGCCATGTAGCGCGGTGTGCCCATCACCTGATGAGTTCCCGTCAGCGTCCATTCTTCTGCACTGCCAACAACCACTCGCGCGAGTCCGAAGTCCGCAATTTTGACTCGGCCCCGAACATCGATCAGGATGTTCTCCGGCTTGATGTCACGATGAACGACGCCTTCCTGATGAGCATACTGGAGGGCGTCACAAACCTGTGGAATGACCGTCAACGCCTGAGCAGGATCCATCGGGTTCCGCAGCAGCTGACGCAGGTTGGTTCCATCCACATACTCCATCACAAAGTAGTACAAAGGTGCTGCGCCGGTGATTTCTCCGGAGACTTCGCCAAAGTCATGAATCGCCACAATTCCGGGATGACTCAGTCGCGCCAGCGTTCGGGCTTCGCGGTTAAATCGTTCAGCGAATGTGGGATCGGCCTGAGCTTCGGGCCGAATGATCTTCAGGGCAACGAGTCGGTCCAGCTTGATTTGACGAGCCTTGTAGACGGCACCCATGCCTCCGAAGCCAATCAGTTCCAAAATCTCCAGGGCCGGGAAGAACGGTGCCAGATCCTGAGCACTCGGAGGCACAAATCGATACTGGCTTGGCGTCGTCGGCGAAAGAAAACGTTCGAGTCCGGAAATTGCGCCGGCCTGAGGCGGACTGAATGGCAAAACCGGAGCCTGTGCCGCAGCACCCAGCAGACACGATGGGCAAATTCCCAGCGGCGCGTCGCTTGCGAGCGGTTTTTGGCATTGAGGACAGCAGGCTGGCTGATTCGTCACACGAGTTCTCCGGAAACGTCTGAATAACGTCTGAATATGGTGTCCGGAGTGGATTCAGATTTCCCGCGCTAAGGTTACAGGAAATCTGGAAATTTCCATTTCCGCCCGGAATCCCGGTCGAAAACAAAAGCAGGCTGTGGCCGAAAACTGAATTCCGAGTAGACTTTGCGGCTCCACGAGAAGGAGTTTTCAGCCGTCACAGGATCAACGTCCTCGGCTGAACATGTGTCGTGGTTGTTCAGACCTGTTCAGACTTGGTGAGCTTTGCGGTTCAGGCAAAGCGCCGAGCGTACGAAATCGAGTAATTGCAGAATGTCTTCGCTCCCGATCATCGACCTTTCTTCTTCCAATTCTCCGACGCTCAAGGGAGAACCTCTGGATCCTCGGCTTACGAAGGGGACGTACGCGTTTGTCAGCCTTGGCTGCCCGAAGAATCTGGTGGACAGCGAAAAGATGCTGGGCTCCCTGTCGCTGGACGGCTACTCACTTGTGTCCGAACCGGAAGGTGCGGACTTCGTCATTGTGAACACCTGCGGCTTCATCGAAAGCTCACGAGCTGAATCGCGTTCGGTCATTCAGGAGATGCTGGACCTTAAGAAGGCAGGAAAGACGAAGGGCGTGATCGTCGCCGGCTGTCTTCCTCAGCGACTGGAAAACGAGGGCGGCCTTCTGAAAGAGATGCCCGAGATTGACCATGTCGTCGGCGTCTTCGGTCGTGACGAAATCACCAAGGTGGCGGATCGACTTGTTGGCGGGACGCGTGAGCAGCGTGAACTCTTCCGCCCTGCCCCCATCAAGGCTCTCAACGATCAGGCTCGCCTGCGCATTACGCCATCGCATTATGCGTATCTGAAGATTTCCGAAGGCTGCGACCGAACCTGTACCTTCTGTTCGATCCCGTCGATGCGTGGCAAGCACGTAACGAAGCCGATCGAAATGGTCATCGACGAAGCACGCGAACTGGTTGAAGACGGCGTAAGAGAATTGATCCTGGTGGCTCAGGACACAACCTACTACGGCATGGATCTGTACGGCGAAGTCCGACTGGCACAGCTGCTGCGAGAGCTGGAGAAGGTCGACGGACTGGACTGGATCCGCCTGATGTATCTGTACCCGATCAACTTCTCTGACGAGTTGATTGATGTGATCGCAGAATCGCCCGTGATCCTTCCTTATCTCGACATGCCTCTGCAGCACATTAGTTCGCCAGTGTTGAAGAGAATGCAGCGTCGAGTCAACTCCGAGCAGACAAAAGAACTGGTCGGCAAGTTGCGTGAGCGCATTCCAAACTGTGTTCTTCGCACGACGTTCATCACGGGCTTTCCGGGTGAAACTGATGAGCAGTTTGAAGAGCTTCGCAAGTTTGTCGAAGAGACTCGATTCGAACGAATGGGCGTCTTCACTTATTCACTGGAACCGGGAACTCCGGCCGTGAAGCTGGACGGTCATCTGCCGGAAGACGTCAAAGAATCGCGTCGCGATGAACTGATGGCACTGCAGCAGGAAATTGCGTTTGAACATGCAGAGAAGTTCATCGGCTACGAACTGGATGTGCTGATTGACGAAGACCTGGGCGACGGCGTTTATGTCGGTCGCACCTTCGCGGATGCTCCTGAGATTGATGCGAACGTGATCGTCACAGGAGCCGAACTGCAGGTTGGTGACATGGTTCCCGTCGAAATCATGGATCGGGAAGACTACGACCTGGCCGGCATGGTTTCATTCGGCGATGATGATGATGATTACGACGACACTGATGAGGATGGCGAATGATGAGTCGCAGTGCTGCATTGTGTGTCGTTCTGGGATTGGCAGGGAACTGTCCCGGCCTGCTCTCCGAAACAGTGGCCATGGAATCTGATCGCGGTGTGACTGCCCGATCATCTTCGGTCATCGCGGTTCAGGCCGCTCAGGAAACACCACCAGCCGCGGCACCCGCAACTCCTGCTGCTAACCCTGCTGCCGCTCCGGCGAAGGCCGCCTTTGTCCGAATGCCTCCGGAGCAGGTCCATGAAAATCTCATCGGCTGGCTCGCGCTAAGCAAGGCAGATCAGGCTGAGTCCGCCAAGGCGCTGCAGCTTTGGGCGGATCAGAGCGTCGTGGCTGCGATGTCAGCGGAAGAAACACTCGACCGACTGATTGCATCGTTCGCAATGGTTGACGATTCGGTTCAGCAGCTTGTGGATTCCTGCCGCACCGGGGGTCCTCGACCGGTCCTGAATTTTGAAGGTGTTCGATCTGAGAGCTTTTACCGAAACCATGTGCAGCTGTGGTACGCTCGCTGGTTAACACAGCATCGCCTTTACGATGATGCTCTAACACTTCTTGAGCCTTTGAAGCCGGAAGAAATTGCTGATCCTGCCAGCCTGTTCTTTTACCGCGCGGTTTGTCGACTGCGATTGCTGAAGCCGGATCAGGCAGCGGATGATCTGGTCCTTCTGTTGAATAACACAACCGACGTCCCGGCGCGTTTTCGAGCCGTCGCGGAAATGATGCGGGAAGAAGCGGGCATTCCCGCGGACGGACTTCCTCAGATTGCTCGATTGATGTCCGATGTCCAGCGACGACTGGATCTGGGCAAGTCTGATGATCCGGTTCAGAAGCGTGAAGAAGAAGTCATTGCGGCGCTCGATAAGCTGCTGAAGGACATGGAACAACAGCAGCAGCAACAGCAACAACAGCAAAACGGTAACAGTGGCGGCGGATCAAACCAGCCGTCGACTCAGCCAGCCGGTTCCAGTGGCGTGAAGGGGTCTGCGGGTGAAGGAAATGCAGATCGAAAAGAGCTGACGGAAAACGGAGCCTGGGGCATGCTGGATAAGCAGCAGGAAGCTCAGGCGCGTGAGTTGATTCGTCAGCAGTTCCCGCCCAATTTCCTTGACGCCATCAGTCGCTATACTCGTCGCATCGCCGAACAGAAAAAGTAGTTCGGAATCTTGTGCCTGCGAGACGAACGGAGTGCCCGGTCCGATGTTTACGTTATTCCTGTCGTTGTGCATCGCCCTTCCCACGGATGTCCAGATCACTCGGCTCAGCGGCGCATCCGAAACGGGTAAGCTCGAATCAATCAGCACCGAATCACTTCTGATGCAGTCAGGCGGACAAAGCGTCACCATTCCCGTGAGCGACCTGCTGCTCATCACGATGCCAGGCGGAGCAGGCGCGGCATCAGCGGATCCACAGCGTTTGATCCTTCGCGACGGCTCGGAGATTTCCGGCACAGCGGGCAGCCGAACTGCAAAAGCCGTTTCACTGACGTCCGGCGGACTCGGAGCGATCGAGATTCCTGTCGATGCTGTGGAGAGCATTCGTCTTCAGGCGGACAACCCCACCTTTCGGCCGCAGTGGGAAACATTTCGAAAGCGTGAAACGACGAAGGACCTTTTGATCGTCGCCAAGCGTGACGGGTCTGGCCTCGATTTTCTGGCTGGAGTGGTCTCTTCATTCGACAGCGAGAAGCTGGAATTTCTACTGGACGGCGAAACAGTTCCTGTGCCACTTGCACGCGTTTACGGAGTTGTCTTCGGGAAAGCCGACGGGGCGGCACCGAGTGCGATGCCCGCTGGCAAACTATCGCTCGGCACAGGCGATCAGCTGGCCATGAAGGAGTTCACATCGGCCGCTGGACAGTTGCAGGTTGTCACCACGTGGGGCCAGACGCTTCCTGTTCCACTCGACGCAGTGCGCCAGATTGATCTGAGTGGCGGCCGACTAGCCTACCTGTCGGATCTTGCGGCTCTGGAAGAAAAGTTCCTTGGCGCGGATCCGGAGAATAGCCTGCTCTCCGGGCTGGCAACCGAAGAACAGCAGCAATTACTGTTTGGTCCGCGTCGAGACATCACCATCCAGCGTCAGTCGAAGCTGCGACTTCGCGGGCGAGAATTCTCGAAGGGCCTCTGCATTCATTCGAAGACAGAGATGTCGTGGGCACTCGATCAAAAGTATCGCAGCCTTGAATGCCTGGCGGGCATTGATGATGAAGTTGCATCGAACGGAACTCACGCAGTGCAGCTGATCATCCGGGGCGATGACAAAGTGCTGTTTGACCGGATGATCACTTCGACGGATGAACCCATTCCGGTGCAGCTGTCCGTCGAAGGAGTCTCGACTCTTCATGTGACGGTTGATTATGGCGATGGGGAGAGCATCTGCGACTGGCTGGATTTGGCGGACGCGAAACTGCTGTTGCTTCAGGAATAGTCACCGTGGATGTGAATGAGATTCAGCAGCTGGCTCAGGCTGTGATCGCTGCAGCCAACGAACAGACCGAACGAGAGCCGGAGTTCGCACTGCGAGAAGCCCTGAGCGCTGTTCAGGAACACGAACACGGAAGCAGCATTCGATCACTGATCATTGCCGAGCTTCCACAAATCAACGCGCCGGCCGGCGCGGGGTTTCTGGCTGTCTGGTTTGGAGCATCGGTTGAGAACGGTGCAGATCCGGAAACGTCTCTGCCGGCTATCTGGGAGACATTTCTTCGATGGTGCGGTGAACTGGAACGCATCTATCTGGAACATGAGCAGCAGAATCCCCAGTCAGCAGTCTCATCGGACGAGCAGGATGAGGATGAGGATCTGCATGAGGATGAGGACGAAGATGAAGACGAGGATGAGGACCTGGATGAGAATGATCTTGAGGTCCCGGCAGAGCTTGAAATAGGACTGGAGTATCTGGGGCAGTCGATCGTTGCTCACCTGGCCCATTCCGAAGCGGCGCGACTTGAACTCGCGGCCCAGGCTGATGTGCATGATCTGCTGGAACGAGCCGCCAGTTTTTCTGTTGGTCCGGTCTGGGTACTGGAGCTCCTGCGGCGATGCAGTGGCAGCATTCTTGTCTTCCACGTGGAATCTCGAAGGGGATTTCGAGTTCGCTATAACAACCTCGGCAACTGCTTTCATCTCTTCACACTCTTGCAGTGTGCGTTATCGAAGCTTTTGCCCAACTGTCGTCAGCCTACGAAGGAAATGCTCGAAGTCGCCTCGGGCGAGTGTCCTGCTGAAGGATCAGACGAAGCCTGGTGGCATTACGGAGCCGGCACTAGTCCTCGACCTGATTTGATGGAATCGATCTGGGGCGAAGGGTCACCGGCAGCGATCCCGGAAGTTCGAGGTGAAGCCGTCATCCTTCTGTGGCCGCCAATCATGCAGAGTCGTGTTTGGGATGCGGGTTTCTTCGGTCCGCCACTCTACGCAGCCCCATCGAGCCTCACCATTCAGGAAACTCTTTCGGAAGAAACGGTCCAGGAATGGTGGAAGACGCTGAACCTTGATTCCGCCCCGCCCGTCAGTGAACAGCTGCCTGATCGGCCATGGTGGAAGTTCTGGCAGAAGCCGTGAACGATTTCGGATCCCTTCGCACTTTGCATTCTCGACTCTCATCGATGGAAATCGTTCATGGGTTTCATGCGGCTGTGACGGGATGTCAGTGCATTCAGTAAGATTCTCCGCCCGATTCTCTGGCAGTTTCGCCCGCGATCGGCATCCTACGCGGTTCGCAGTTCTGGTGATTCGACGCGTCTGTCGAGTCTTTATTTACTCGGGAAAGTTCCTCGTCCATGCAAAAGCCTCTGCCCTTTGACGCCGCTCTTGTTCGAAAGATCGCTGAGAAGTACCCGACTCCGTTTTATCTGTACGACGAAAAAGGGATTCGCAAATCAGCGCGCGATCTGAACGCGGCGTTCGCATGGAACCCGGGATTTCGCGAGTACTATGCTGTCAAGGCACTGCCGAATCCTTACATCGTTCAGGTGCTGAAGGAAGAAGGTCTCGGAGCAGACTGTTCCAGCCTTCCTGAACTGATGATCTCGGAGCGAGTTGGTTTGACGGGCGAGGACATTATGTTCACGTCCAACAACACGCTTGCTCATGAATATCGTAAGGCGGTCGAACTGGGAGCCATCGTCAATCTGGACGACCTGACACATATCGACTACCTCAAAGAGCACGTCGGACTGCCGGAACTTCTGTGCTTCCGTTACAACCCAGGCTCGGCTCGCGAGGGCAATGTGATCATCGGCAAGCCGGAAGAAGCCAAGTACGGCTTTACCGAAGAGCAGCTGTTCGACGGTTACCGAAAACTGCGTGATGCCGGCGTGAAGCGATTCGGTCTTCACACCATGGTTGCATCGAATGAGCTGAAGGGCGAGTTCTTCGTTGAGACAGCTCGTATGCTGTTTGAACTGGCACAGCGGCTTTATGCTCAGGTTGGCATCCGTATCGAATTCGTCAACCTCGGCGGCGGCATTGGCATTCCATACCGACCGGAACAACAGCCTGTCGACCTGAAAGCCGTCGGCCAGGGAGTCAAGGCGTTGTACGATTCGATGATCGCAGGAACCGCCCTGCATCCTCTTCAGATCAAGATGGAAAACGGACGCATGATCACAGGACCTCATGGGTTCCTGGTCACCGCAGCCGTGCATCACAAGAACATCTACCGCAACTATGTCGGTGTCGATGCCTGCATGGCCAACCTGATGCGACCAGGCATGTATGGTGCGTACCATCACATTTCGGTGCTGGGTAAGGAGAATGCTCCTTGTGATCAAATTGTCGACGTCGTCGGGTCACTGTGTGAGAACAACGACAAGTTTGCCATCCAGCGTCCACTGCCAAAGGTCGAACGAGGTGACCTGCTCGTGATTCATGATGCGGGTGCTCATGGTCACGCAATGGGCTTCCAGTACAACGGCAAGCTTCGTTGTGCGGAACTGCTGCTGAAAGAAGACGGAAGCGTGAAGATGATCCGCCGGGCGGAAACCGCCGAAGACTATTTCGCGACCGTGGACTTTAGCGGGCTAAAGGGGTAGCCAGAGTCGTTGTTCGCTCCGTCGAACAGAACGCCCCAAGCACTCCGACCAGCACACAGCCCCGCGCAGCTTTGCAACACCGATAAGGCACACTGCGCCACGCGGTAGATAAACGCTCGGTTCGACGGAGCGAACCGCGACTTTGGACTGGCAGGCATTCACTTGCTGACACTTCGTAAACCGAAACGTCAGTGAGGGATCCAACGAATGCAGGTCCCCACGGTGATCCCTCGCTGACGCAGCGGGTTGGGATCGTCGACAGGATACGAGCGAAAACGGGTACGCCAGGGAGTCAATTCGATCACTTCTTAGCGGATGAAACACGCAGAACGGTTGCGTGAGTTCCCGGAGCGGCGCGGAAACTCTCGGAGGAAAGAGAGGATTTGCGGCTCGTTGCAGTTCAGATGGGGGCTCCTATAATCCGAGGAATCCTGCGAAATCCGGAGTCTTGCGTGCGGATTTCCAGACACCCTTCATTTGACCGTCTTTCTCCGGGAGGAGCATAGCTCTTGAACGCTCTGCTTCGATTTCTCAGCGTGCCGGCTCAAGTCCTGTCAAAGGTTCCCGGGCTTGGTCCCGTGATTCGAGCCTGTTCGACATCCGTAGGTCAAAAGGTGGTCATGGCGATCACCGGACTTTCGCTTTGCGGATTCCTTATCGCCCATCTTGCGGGCAACCTTCAGCTGTTCGCAGGGGAGCAGGTCTTCAACGACTATGCTCATAAGCTGCACAGCCTCGGTCCGATTCTAGCGGCGGCCGAGATCGGTCTGTTTGCCACTTTTGCATTCCACATCGGCCTGGCGATTTCAACCGGTGCGATGAACCGAGTGGCTCGAGGACAGTCCTATGCGATGAAGGAATCCAAACAGGGAATTTTCATCATCCCCGGCGGAGCCTTCAGCTGGATGGTCGTAACCGGCTTTGTGATTCTTGCGTTCCTCGTCGTTCACATCGTCGACATGAAGTTCAAGAAAGGCATCGGCGTTGATTACACCGCTGCTTTGAATGCGGAGAAGGTTGCAGACAACGAATTTCAGGCTGTGAAAGCTGTCCTGTCTCACCCGCTACACGCATTGATCTATCTGATTGGACTGATCGCACTTGGTATCCATTTGAGCCATGGTGTTCGCAGTGCACTGCAGACGCTGGGGCTGAATCATAAGAACTGGAACTTCATTCTCCGCTGGACAGGTTTCCTGTTTGCGTGGGCAATCGCAGGCGGATTCATCAGCCTGATCGCATGGGCGTTTGCTCATAAGAGCTGATGTGAACTGCGGTCGTTCCGGTTTGAGCTGCGTTTTTCTGATTCTTTATCGCAGAGTTTGAGGTCTTCCGATGTTTCGCGTGGCAAGTGATCAGCTGAACTCGCGAGTTCCCGACGGTCCGCTTCAGCAGAAGTGGGACAAGCATCGGTTCAATATGAAGCTGGTGAACCCGGCCAACAAACGCAAGTACAGCGTGATTGTGGTGGGAACCGGACTGGCTGGCGGCTCGGCCGCGGCGTCGCTGGGGGAACTCGGCTATAACGTCAAGGCGTTCTGTTTTCAGGACAGTCCTCGTCGAGCACACTCGATCGCCGCTCAGGGCGGGATCAATGCGGCCAAGAACTATCCGAATGACGGCGACAGCATTTATCGACTGTTCTACGACACTCTGAAAGGCGGCGACTATCGCGCTCGCGAAGCCAACGTGTATCGCCTGGCTCAGGTCGCGAACAACATCATCGATCAGTGCGTGGCTCAGGGTGTTCCGTTTGCTCGAGAGTACGGTGGCGCGCTGGCAAATCGCTCCTTCGGCGGTGCTCAGCTGTCCCGAACATTCTATTGCCGTGGCCAAACCGGACAGCAGCTTCTGCTTGGTGCCTACCAGGCACTGATGCGTCAGGTGTCGACGGGCAAGGTCAAGATGTACGGCCGTCGCGAGATGGTTGAACTTGTCGTGATCGACGGTGTCGCGCGAGGGATCGTTGTTCGAAATCTGTCCAACGGTCAGCTGGAAGTTCACACCGCCGATGCGGTCGTGTTGTGTACCGGTGGTTACGGCAACGTTTACTACCTGTCGACAAATGCCAAAGGCTGCAACGTCACGGCTGCCTGGCGATGTCATCGCCGCGGTGCTTACTTCGCCAATCCCTGCTACACACAGATTCATCCAACGTGCATCCCGGTCAGTGGTGACTATCAGTCCAAGCTGACTCTGATGAGCGAAAGCCTTCGAAACGACGGGCGAGTCTGGGTTCCGAAATCCAAGGGTGACAAGCGAGCCCCTGGCCAGATCCCGGATGACGAACGAGACTACTATCTGGAACGACGCTACCCATCGTTCGGCAACCTGGCACCTCGCGACATTTCATCACGAGCTGCCAAGGAACGCTGTGACGCAGGGTTCGGTGTCGGCGATTCGGGACTCGCGGTGTACCTCGACTTCCGTGATGCAATTAAGCGTGACGGAGAAGATGCTGTTCGTAAGCGATACGGCAACCTGTTCCACATGTATGAAAAGATCACAGCGGAGAATCCTTACCAGACTCCGATGCGAATCTACCCCGCGGTCCACTACACGATGGGTGGTCTGTGGGTGGATTACAACCTGATGAGCAACCTGCCGGGACTTTATGTTCTGGGTGAAGCCAACTTCTCCGACCACGGTGCAAACCGCCTCGGAGCGAGTGCTTTGATGCAGGGTCTCTCCGATGGTTACTTCGTGATTCCTTATACGATCGGTGATTACCTCGCTTCTTCGAAGTTTGAAAAGGTCGCAGAAGATCATCCGGCGTGCGTCGCTGCGAAGAAAGACGCAGAGGACCGAATCAGCAAGCTGCTGAACATCCGAGGTCGACGAAGCGTCGATTCATTCCATCGCGAACTTGGCCTGCTGATGTGGGACAAGTGCGGTATGGCTCGCAACAAGGCTGGCCTTGAAGACGCCATCCCGAAAATTCGCGACCTGCGAGAACAGTTCTGGAAAGACGTGCGCGTACTGGGTTCCGGTGAATCGCTCAACCAGAGCCTTGAGAAGGCTGGTCGAGTCGCGGACTTCATGGAGTTCGCCGAACTGCTGGCCGTGGATGCTCTTCACCGCGAAGAATCGTGTGGTGGTCACTTCCGTGAAGAACACCAGACAGACGACGGTGAAGCCAAGCGAAATGATGATCAGTTTAGCTATGTATCGGGCTGGGAATTCCAGGGTGCGGGCAATGAGCCTGTCCTGCACAAAGAACCGCTGATCTTCGAAAATGTGAAGCCTTCGACCAGGAGCTACAAATAACCATGAGCAGCGAGACACTCAATCTGACTCTGCGTGTGTGGCGACAGCCTGGTCCAAATACTCAGGGAGCATTCAAAGAGTATCGCCTGAACGGCGTGAATACTCACATGTCCTTCCTTGAGATGCTGGACGTTCTGAACGAACAGCTGATTGCGGATGGGCAGGAACCTGTGGCGTTCGACCACGACTGCCGCGAAGGCATCTGTGGTATGTGCAGCCTGATGATCAACGGCCAGGCTCACGGTCCCGACAAGGGAACGACGACCTGTCAGCTGCATATGCGACGATTCCAGAACGGTCAGGTCATCACCATCGAACCATGGCGAGCGGCCGCGTTTCCAGTGGTGCGAGACCTGGTTGTGGATCGATCCGCATTTGACCGGATCATCGCTTCCGGCGGCTACGTGTCTGTGAACACAGGAAATGCTCCGGACGGAAACTGCATTCCGGTTCCAGGTGCTCGCCAGGAAGTCGCAATGGACGCCGCAGCCTGCATCGGCTGTGGAGCCTGTGTGGCCGCCTGCAAGAATGCGTCTGCGATGCTGTTCGTGTCAGCCAAGGTTTCTCAACTGGCCGTCCTGCCTCAGGGACATCCGGAACGAACAAGCCGAGTCCTTGGCATGGTGGCTCAGATGGACAAAGAAGGCTTCGGATCCTGCACCAACACCTCCGAGTGTGAAGCAGCATGCCCGGCTGAAGTGTCCGTCGCCCACATCGCCCGCCTGAACCGAGAATACCTCAAAGCAGTCGCATTCGCCGATCGCTAATCAGGTTTGACCAGGACCAAAATACAAAAAACGCCAACGAACACTCGTTGGCGTTTTTTTGTTTCCCTGCTGGCCCCGAGCGTCGGCAGCAATACATTGAATTCCTCCCCACCCAAACCTCGTTTCGGAGGGGTCGAGCGAGCGCCAGCAAGCTCGGGGGCGGGCCACAAAGCGTCGCTGAACGCTGAAACCTGAACACTGAAACCTGAAAACTGAAAACTGAAAACTGAAAACTGAAAACTGAAAACTGTGAATCACGATCGCCAGTAATCAGGCAGGTCCGTCTTGGTGGCCCGCAGGATCTCCAGAATCGCCGTCCGGTCCGCTTCGGTCAGGTGAGCATACTTGCCGCTTGTGTCTTTGCCGTTCAGAACGTCCCAGAGTTTCTGCCAGACGTAGGTCTTCATGTCGGCCGGCAGAGCATTGAAGGCTTCTGAATAGACAAGGTAGCTGCAGGGGTACTGGAACATCCGTGACTTCAGATCAAGATCGTACAGGGAACGCCCCGTGGAATCATGAGGTACGTTCTTCGCAAAGATCTCCGCATAGCCGGAAGTGCCCTTAATCTCTTCAGTGATTTTCGCTTCGCCGCTGAACAGCAGTGCTTCCACCAGCCGATCCCCGGCGCTTTGAATCCGGCGAGTCGTGCTTTCAAGTCGAGTTCCCGCGGGGTTCTTCAGTGCTTCATTCAGCATCGTTTCGTAATGCAGCGCTTCACGAACAGCAAAGCTTGCACGAGCAATGCGGTTGTGAACCAGCACCTGATGTTCCAGAACCATCAAGGCGACAATGTCACTGTGAGGCGTCAGATACTGAGACACGGAAAAACGGTCCGACAGATCGGTGACGTTCTGTCCGGCCGTGTTATCAATCTTCTCCGGCACCTCATCACGGGACATGATCAGGTTTCCCATGTGCTTCTGGGAACCTGCAAGTCCGGTCACATACCAGCCACCCCAGCGTTCTTCGATCGGAGTGGAATGATTGACGTTCTTGCTTCCGGCCGCGAGCAATGGCTGTCCTCCGGCATCCGTCAGAAGTGATCGCACCAGATGCCCTGGAACTCCTTCGGTCCGTGAAGAACTGTGGCAGACAAGGCAGTTATCCGTTCGACGATCAAACTGCGGAACGCCATCCGACTTCTTCTGGTCCATCGTGTAGAAGACGGTGCCAAGCTTCGGGTCGACGGCAGACACTTCCATCACGTCGCCATTTTGGCAAAAGCCAATGTAGACGTCCGAGTTGAAGTAGATCGCTCGCGGCGTCTTCGGATTGATCCGACGAAGCTGAAGGCTGGTCTTGGAGAACACAAGCGACTGCGATTCCAGCGGCACATTCAGAGCCTGCAGAACCGCTTTGACGTACCCAAAGTGATTGTCGTGCTCCAGAACAACTTCGCCCTTGTTCAGTCGATCCTGCAATCGGCTGATGCAGTTGTCGGGCGTCGTTTCACTGTAGGAGATCGGCGGCCCTTCGAAATCATCCTGAGCCATCAAGGCGGGGGCTGAATACCCAGGAGTGCTCAGCAAAGCCGCAACCAAAATGCCGTAAGTCCTGATCTGGTTCATCGCCATCTCCCGTCCCCGTATTTCGCGGACTCTGAACAGGTTCACCGCCCTCTTCGGAATCAGTCCCCTGCCCTGTTTCTGGTATCGTCAAAGATGGCGGCTTGAATTATGCATGTCAAGGTGTAGAATTGATTCCGTCGAAAATAGGAAAGGGATTCTCGTCATGCTTCCGAAAACCGCTGAATATGCACTTCGAGCCGTCGCCTGCCTCGCGCAGGACCCGGAAACACCAAAATCGGCGGACGTGCTTGCCGCAGAAACTCAGGTACCTCGCCGCTACCTGCACAAGGTTCTTCAGGATCTGTCAGCGGCTGAACTTGTGGGTTCTCGACCGGGCCCCGGTGGCGGCTACATGCTGTCCGGTGATGCGGACAAGGTTTCCATTCTGGACGTGATCAATGCCGTGTCACCACTGGAGCGCATTCGGCATTGTCCGCTCGGCCTGCCCTCACATACCACCCTCTGCCCCCTGCACAAAGAACTCGACCGAGCCTACGCCGCAACAGAAGCCGCCTTCGCAGGCGTCACGATCGGCCAGCTCCTGAAGTCCCGCCCCGGCCCGGTGCCATTGTGCGATTTCGTCAAGCTGCCCGGGTAGGACAAAGGCGAGCGGTGCGGCGTGAGCCCGCCGAGTGCGATTCCCGCGATTCCATTCCAAGCAAGAAATCAACAAGAACCAACAAAACCTCGGAAGGCTGACACCTTCCGCTCGCCGTGACAGGACAACCAGTGGCGACGTAATCCTTTTGTCATACCCTAATCTGTGATAAGACACGGAACGCGTTCGTCAGAAGCGAAGCTCAATCACACAAAGGAACAGCCTTGCCAACCATTCAATATACTGACCTTGAATTTGCCTATGGCTTCGTCGACGCGGCGATGAGCGACAACGCCGTTTACATTTGCCGGGCGACAGGCAAAATGATCTATCAATCTCCCGACTACATGGAGAGTGATGACTGGAGCGACGACGAAGAAGAAGATGATGACTCAGACGAAGCACGTCCTGACGTAGACTACGACGATGAGACCCGCTACTGCATGGTACCGAACAAGGATTCCCTTGATCTGGGCAGTCACCTGGTACGCCGATTCGCGGAAGAGCGAATGCCGGATCATCAGCATGAAGTCTACGACATTTTTCGCCACCGAGGCGCGTATCGCCGATTCAAAGACCTGCTGGCAGACCTCGGCAAGCTTGAAGAATGGTACAAATTCGAACAGGCAGCGACAGAAGCCGCTCTTCTCGCCTGGGCGGAAGAGGAAGGCTTTACTGTGGAAGGTGTTCCGAGGCAACCAGAGACTTAAGTGCTTATGGCCATCGTCGTGCATTCGTGAGAGATCCACTCTGGAACACCTCACTGCAACTCGTTGTTACGCACCAGAACCGCAAGTCGATTGAGGACAATCGTTCTACGCTGGAGCTCTACGGCGTCAGGATGACTCGATCATCCTGAACGTTCACTTCCCGAACGTGATCGCCAAACAGGGCCGGAAAGAACTCGCGGCCTGGCATCTTTTCGGTCAGCGATCCGAGATCCACCAGCTTTCGCAGCAGGGCTTTGGCTTCGGGAGATTCAGGGTTTGCGATCTCAATCCTGACCGAGTTGTTTGCAAAGAACTGAATCAGATCTGCGACCGTCGTCCGTGACGCTTTCAGCTGGAACTTGCGAGTCCTCAGTGATTCCTGCGACCCCCCGGAATCAGCACTGGTCGCGGGGCGATTGAGGAACGACAGGATCTCCATCATGTCCGCATGCTGATCAACAGACGCAGTGATTGTCGTCGAGTTCCCCGTCCAGCGCAGGGCGAGGTCCGGATGAAGTGCCTGCCAGGCCTGAGCCACTCTGGGCTTATCTGCTGCAGTGATGGAATACTTATGAGTGATCTTCGCCGTCGCATCGACAGGCTCAAGACTGATAGTCGCTTTTGATTCATCCAGAACCGGCTGGAGATCAAACTGAGCAAGGACGACGCACGAGAAGTCCAGAAAGGAAAGTCGCGTGAGTCTCCCTTCATCCCAAAGATCATGCGGAACAGCCTCAGGGTTCCGAATCGTCACTCCTGCTGCACGTGCGGCATCCACAAGTAACTGGCGAGGTTCCGCAAGCATCGGCCATTCGCGAGCGGACACCTGCGTGACCTTCCGATACTCATCATTCGAAAGCGACTTCTTCCATCGCGGAAGAGTATCATCACAGACCGCCATCAAAACAGGGATGCGGCGAACGGACTGATAAGGACCGACCAGCGTCATGTCCGCAACATCCACAGCTCCCGCACTGGGGATCGCAGCGGAGATCTTCTGCACGACCTGCCAGCGAGGCACAAATCCCGTGTCGAGCGAAAGCGGAAAGCCTGGATCGATTCGCCGGTCAAGAACAATAACTGTCTGCGTCTGTTCAGACAACAGCCTCAATTGATCCTGAACCGGCGAATTGGAAACAGACCAGTTCACCTGAGTCGACATGGCCTTCTCTCGCGCCTTGCCGGTGCGAATTGCAGACTCCTGCTGTGCTGCGAGTGGCTCGAATGGTCCGCAGGCAACACTGACAGTCAGCAATATGAAGACCATCGACCGCAGCATGAAGTTCTCCCTGTTCAAGCGGATTCGATCACTTCACAGGACGAACATAAACACGCAGTCGCTTTGTCGAATAGCTGCCCGCGTTTGCGGTGAAGGTCCAGTCGCGAGTATTCCCGGGACTGTTGCCGATTCCCAGATCCGCTCCGCCACCGGCGACCCAGTGATTGATCGCGAACAGCGTCTGCTTCGCGCCGTAGTTATGGACCTGCATCGAACCATAGCCGTCTCCCGGCACAGCCAGTTCATCACCAAAGTCGTAGATGTCTGACGATGCTCCTTCGACGTTGGCCGCATTCGGCATTCCATAGTTGTCCGGCCAGAACTCGATGTTGCCTGTGGCGATGCCAGTTCCCGTTTTCAGATCCGGCACGTTGCTGAACACATCCAGCGACTTTACCTTCTGCTGAAAGCGTGCTCCTGATGCCATTGTCGGAATGCCAATCTTCTTCACATCATTTGTGAATGCGTCCATCGAAACAAAGACGTGTCGCTCTTCACCGTCGCCCTGCCCGAGATCCACGAGATATCCGACACGGTCAAACTTTCCGACTGTGCTGCTGTGGTCTGCGTCGTAACGAATGTCATGAGCCAACTTGCTAAGGTCCATGTCATAGACCAGCGCGTATTCTTTGCTGATCGGCAGTGAACTCATGAAGTCCGGAATCTCCCCAGCACGGCAGGCTCCAACGGGCAATCCCGTTCCGCCACACAGATTTGGTTCGGCCAGCATGTGCCACGCAAAACGGAATGCCACTGGATCCTTCACCTTCGATGAGGTCAGAATCACGGAGTCGCCTTCGATCTTCACATCGGCGGCCTGAAATCCGTTTGATCCAACGCCGACAACTTCAAAATGAGTCGCAGGCTTTCCATCGCGAGTCTTCAAACCACCACCAGCGTTTCGGAACGTCACCTTCAACTGGCCCGGCTGAACATCCATGTGATCCACTTCGGGACTGTTGGCGACCAGGTCCTTTTTCCCGTAGTCATTCTTCAGAGCCAGTAGTGCCAGGCGGTGACCAACATCCTGCTTGTTCGGCGGATGAATATCATTAATCGTCGCGATGTCATTGATCACAATCATGCCGGTCTTTGGAATCGACTGAACGGCCGCCTGAGCTTCCCAGAAGCGAGCCAAAATGGTTGGGTCTTCATTGCCATATCGGAACGGAGCAATCTGGACGTAGTAAAACGGAAACTCCTGCCCCCACAGTTTTCGCCATCCACCGATGAGTGCCTTCTTCTTTTCCAGGTACAACATTCCTTCGCCGTGATTGGATTCGCCCTGGTACCAGATCGCACCACGAATGCCATATCCGACAACGGCGTGAATCATTCCGTTGTACAACATCGTTGGATCCTGATTGCTTCCGAACGGAACCAGCTCGGCCGGATACGCCGGACTCGGAGCGATGGCTTCATCATGAGCAAGAGCTGTCTTCGCCTTCGCTGTCCATTCTTCAGTCGCGCGAATATGAGCACTCAGACGTTCTCTGAACTGAGGTGTTCCGGGAGTGCGACCGATGACAGACTGATAGATGTCCTGCAGCGCGGGAACCTGCTGGAATCCAACCGGCGGAGTCCAGGGCTCAACGCGTGTCCCGCCCCACGAAGAATTGATCAGACCGATGGGAACATCGAGCTCCTTCTGAAGCTGACGAGCCATGAAGAAGCCACAGGCGGTGAAGCCACCTGCAGTCTCGGGCGAGCAAACCTGCCAGGACGACTTGAAGTCTTCCAGCGGAGTCGTTGATGGCACGAGAGGAACTTTGATATGACGGATGTTCGGGAACTTCGCTGCTTCGATGTCCTTTTGAGCATCCGAGCAGGCGGCGACCGGCCATTCCATGTTCGACTGGCCGGAACACAACCAGACTTCTCCCACGAGCACATCCTGAATCTCGATGGTCGTCTTGCCCTTCACCGTGATCTTCGTCGGCGTCTTTGTTGCGGTCATGGCAGGAAGCATGACGCTCCATTTTCCATCCGGAGCCGCCTTGGTCTCTTTGGAATTCTGGCCAATCGTGACCGTGACGGATTCACCAGGTTCTGCCCAGCCCCAGACTTTGATGTCCTGCTGCTGCTGGATCACCATATGGTCACTAAAGATTGCGGGCAGCCGAACATCGGCGAACACGCTGTGTCCAAAACCGGAAAGAAGTGCAACGAACAGGAAGGCAAGTGAGCGGTGGGACATACGGATGCTCTGTCGGAAGGAAAACAACAATGCCGCGATTCCCCTGAATGCAGCAATCGGAACTATAACCGTCGGACTTGCTCCGGACGAGTGTCGGGAGTAGGTGCTGCTTGCCGAGCAGCACCTCGCGGCCCACGCCGCGACCCGCGAACTGACGACGTTACAATCTCTCGCAGGAGAACGTGGCAAAGTCGCACCCAGTACCATAGCCCCGGGTAGCACAGGCAAAGCCTGTGCCGCGCAGCGGCCGGAAGCCAAAGTGCATGCGTGATGGTTTCAGTGCACCAGGATTCGGAAATACCACATTCACACTTCGGCTTCCGGCGCCTGCGGCACACGCACTTCGTACGTGCTACCCAGTGCAAAGCAGCCTTCATACGTTACGCACCCATTCCCCGGGTACTACAGGCAAAGCCTGTGCCGCGCAGCGGCCGGAAGCAAAAGTGAACGCGTGATGGTTCCAGTGCACCAGATCTCGGCAATACCACACGACAGAACAAGGTTCGCCTGACGGCGAAAGTCTCGCCCGGCAGGCGCGACCTACTCGATAATCTGCTATGCTTTCCTTTCAGCTCAACGACAACAGAAAACAGGACAACCCCACCGAGTGACTTCCAATACCGCACAAACCTGGCTGGTGATTTTTGACCAGTTGAGCCATAGCCTGATCGCAGCCAATTCACCGAACGATGATGGCACGACCGTTTTTCGTCCGTTCGACTGGCTGGAAACTCATTCGCTTGTCTATGAGCAGTTTCATCGCCAGGACTGTGACGATTCAACCGGCGAATCTTCCTGCCCGTACTCCGGTGTCCTTCCTGAACTAATTCGAGCCGCCAAACAAGCGGGTCGCAATATCAGTGAACTGCACATCCATTCGCCTGAAGATGTCTCCGCGGAGACTCGTGCAGATCTCGCCAATGCAGACATCGTTATCATCAGGCTCCACAATTCAAACAGCGACGCCACATCGAGCGCTTCTCTCGCAGATTCCCTTCTGCAACGAGTTCTTGAAGACCTTGTAGTGTTGCCGATGTCATCATCGCTTGATTCAACTGAGCCAAATCGAAACATCAATCTGATCGTCACAGCATCACGAGGGATCGAGCGGACTCTGCCAACATCCTTCGATTCGGCTCTCAATCAATCGGTCATTCACTTGCCGCTTTGGATCTATTCGCCACAGCTGCCAGCTCGGCGCACTCAGGTCGTCTGCGGAAGTCGCGACATGGCTCCGACGCTGGCCGAGCTCACAGGCGTCATGTTTTTCGAACCATCGGACACTTCAGGCCAATCACTCCTGGTGCTTGCTGCGGAAGAAACCGCAGAGCGAATTCTGGAACTGAACGGACCCGACTGGCGAGCCCTTCGAACACCAACTTACCTGCTTGTGATTCGCGACGCAGCAGGCGACGAAGCCGACAGTTCGCACGACGAAGAACTCGAACCCGTTCGCCGCCTCTATCTGAAACCCGATGATTACTGGAACGTCAATGACGTGTATTCATCGTATGAAGAGATCGCACGGTTGATGGAAGAAATGTAGGTGCTGCTTGCCGAGCAGCACTTCGCCGCGACCAGCGACCTGACGATGTCTCAATCTCTCGCAGGACAACGTGGCAAAGTCACACGCAGTGCCACAGCCCCGGGGAGCACAGGCAAAGCCTGTGACGCGCAGCGACCGGAAGCAAAAGTGCTGGCGTAACGGTTTCAGTGCATGCGGTCTCGGCAAGACTTTATTCACCCTTCGGCTTCCGGCGCCTGCGGCAGTCGCCCTACCGCCGCGCGTGATACGCTGCCGTTTGCAGCATCCAACTTGGACGCGGCAGATAAGCGCCTGGTTCGGCGGAGCGAACCGCGACTCTAGATCATATCCAGCTTGCGATGCCGGCGAGTCGGAGGCTTCGCACAGGCGGAGCAGATGCCGTGCACTTCCAGACGATGGCCGCTCATGCGGAAGCCATGTTCGGCAGCGACGCGTTCAAGCACCGCGGAGATTTCATCATTCCGAAACTCGACGAGCTCCTGACACTTCTCGCAGATGAAATGATCATGCTGCGGATAGCCGTAATCATGTTCGTACACTTCGCGGTCGTTTGAGCGAGCGACTTTGCGAATGAGTCCCGCTTCCTCAAGCTGGCTGAGTGTTCGATAGACGGTAGCTCGACTCACGCGGCCACCGTCACGGCGAGGCTGAGTCAGACGTGAAACGATCTGGTCGGAATCAAAGTGTTCATGTTCCGCAAAGATCTCACGGACGATCGTCTCACGTTCCTGAGTCAATCGTTTGCCGCGCGTGCCGAGATACTCACGGAACTTCTCGACCGGGGACACCGTCACCTCGTGACGTTCAAGATCTTTGACCGCAGAATCGTTCACAAACCGCCTCGTCGTCAATCACGCAGAAATCCACCTGCCCAGCGCAGCCATCAGTGTTCAGTGTTCAGAGAGCTGCGCCGGTTCAGCGTTACAGTTTGCCCGACAATTGTAGGCTTGTCATCAGGCAGCGTCCCGGAATGCAGGTTTCTTCCGAGTTTGGGTGAGCCGCCTGTGTAAATCGACTGTCCTCAGTCGTACCCGCTCCCATCTTCCGCAAAACCCTGACCCACTCGGTCAAAGCATCATTTTGGGTTAAGCCGTCATTCCCGCGCAGGCGGGAACCCAGCAATTCGATTCGAAACCGCGAATGGACGCGAATCAATGCGAATAACACAATGCAAATTTTTGAAATGGTCTCGTGCAGTTCCGGGCCAAAGGTCCAGCCATTTACCTAGCCTGGGCCACTCGGCCCAGGTTTTTGATTTGCCTTGATTTCAAAGCCCCACAGGGGCGGCCGTTTACCTCGCAAGAAACCGGTCAACGAGATCGAAACTGGACGATTACTCACGAACTCTTCCGTCATGGCTCTGACAAAGCACTAATCTTCCAGAGTCTCCAGCATTCGGCTGAGCGCCTTTTCCAGGATCTCATCCGAATCGTACGCACCGGCATCAATCGCTCGACGAATGGCTGCCAGCTTTTCTTCGCGCAGCTGCTGTTCTTCGGCCGGGGAGATTGGAGACTCAACAGGAGGATCAGCGACCGGAACCGGCCCGCGTGTCACCTCAACCGTGGCCATGCCTTCGGACGATGAGTCCGTCGGAAGCGACGAAATTCGACGAGCCGACGTCATTGAAAGATCCTCATTCCGCAAGTACTGGAAATCCGGGCAATTCAGGCAGTGTAGCCAGACATCCGGACAGGCTCACGACAGGGCCAATAGTACGCTCCAGAATGCCGACGGTCCAGCTTTCCTCCTCAAGCCGCCCCGATCTTTGGCCTTTCTGAGAGGCCTTTACGATTTCTTCGCGCTCATCAGTTTCTTCAGTAACTGGATTTGTCCGCGTAGAGGACATGTTGTTTGAAGGGTTCTTTGTTCTTTGTTCGTGGTTGAGGACGGTTGGTTGAGCGTTTCACCATCCACCAATGCCGACGTCCCACTCTGGCGCGGAACCACTTGCGGAAGTCATTCGCTCAGTCCAACACCCTGAACCTAAAGCTTCTCAAGTCATTTGGCCGAGCGTTGCGGAACTGACAAACGGCGCCAAACGGGAGACAGAGGGCCCTCGTTTCCCGCACTCCAATCTACAGATGGATGGCCCCCTGATTCGCTCTTGCCCCCTGATTCGCTCTTCACGGCGGCGTATCCTGTCCAAAGTGTAAAGGAATCAACACAGTCTGGCCGTGGTCGCTGTAAGCTGGTCCTCAGCCCGATGCGGGACCACAGCAGACAAGACGCCCATTGCTGCTTCGTCTGTGCAAGAGCGACGGAACGGGTGGATGCGAGTGCTTTGCGTTATCTGCGAGTATCTGCGTTCATCTGCGGTTTCAAAATGCGTTCGCCTTATTTTTTGTCACTCATTTTTTGTCCGACCATTGTTTTCATTGCGACTGCATTGGTTTCGCGACGAGCGCACTTGGGTTTCCGGCGCCTGCGGCACACGCACTTCGTGCGTCCTACCCGATGGGTGCGTTCATGCGAGGATCCAACGCGTGGTGCTGGGTTCCCGTGCGGGAACATCGGGCGCCTCAACAACCGGTGACAACAACGTCCCCGATTGTTAGATTCCTCGACCGGAGGATTCTTCGCTGTGATGATTCCCACAAGAGCCCGTACCGTTGATAGCGCGGCAAAGTTCAACGCACGATCTACACGTCGGCTAATCGCCTGCCGCATAGATCGCAATTCGCTCAGCACAGGGCAGAAAAACGTCTGATCATGCGCGTTGCGGCAATCTACGACATCCACGGAAATCTTCCAGCGCTTGAAGCGGTACTGCTAAACGTGCGGCAAGAGAACGTAGATAGGATCGTCGTTGGCGGCGATGTCTTTCCGGGGCCCATGCCTGCCGAAACGCTCGAGTGTTTGCTTGACCTCGACGTACCGGTAACGTTCATTCGCGGAAACGGCGACCGGGAGGTACTTGCTCGGATGCAAGGCACAGAAACAGAGTGGTATCGTTCCGCAATGGAACTGTGGCGTCGGCCAATTCAATGGTCGGCGGAACAACTACGGACGCAGGATCAAGCACTGCTGGCTTCATGGCCTTCAACATGCCAGTTGTGGATTGATGGTTTGGGAGACGTATTGTTTTGTCATGCGACACCGCGGAGCGACACCGAAATCTTCACTCGGGTGACAGCGTCTGAGTCGCTGTTGCCAGTTTTCGAGCCACATAATGTGCCCATTGTCGTTTGTGGGCACACGCACATGCAGTTTGACCGCCGAATCGGTCAGACACGCGTTGTGAATGCGGGTAGCGTCGGAATGCCTTTTGGAAATCCCGGTGCCTGCTGGATTCTCCTGGGTTCAGAGATCGATTTCCGGCGAACTGAATACGATCTCGATGAAGCCGCCAGACGTGTTTCAGCCACTGGTTACCCCGACGCCGAACAGTTTGCGAGACGACATGTACTTTGTCCGCCTTCGGAAGAAGAAACATTAGCCGCGTTCAAGCGAGTCGAGATTCGGGCCGAGCCAGGTGATCAACGTGTATGACGCTCTTAGCAAGCGGCCCATAATCGAGGGTTGCAGCGATGTGAGGAAATCGCAATCAGGGGAAAGACGTCCGCCCACTCGCCTTGTTTTTTGACACTCACTTTTTGTCCGACCTTAGTACTCATTGCGACTGCGTTGGTTTTACCTCGTGCACACTTGGGCTTCCGGCGCCTGGGGCGCACGCACTGCGTACGTGCTACCCGATGATACTGGGGCACGCTGTAGTGCAGAGGCCGTTTTCCACTGGGGTGAACCCGGTGGGGGAGACGTGCACACGAGGGCTTCCGGAGCCTGCGGCATATACGCTTCGGCGGTGCTGCCTGTTGAACAAGGGACAAGCGCTCTTCAGGACACTACGATGCGGTTTGAACGAGCCGTCAGGAAGTTGAGCTTCCTCCAGTTTGACTTGAGATGATGATTGTTGGCCTTTGGAGTTTTTCACGTGAAGTCTTTCACCCTGCTGTTTGCCCTGCTTGGTTCTCTGTTGCTTGCTGCGCCGACCAGCAATGCTCAGGTCATCGTTGCTCATCGAGGTGCGTCATACGATGCTCCGGAGAATACGATTTCGGCGTTTCGTGAGGCGTGGGCTCAGGCTGCCGATGGTGTCGAGGCGGATTTCTACGTGACGAAGGATCAGCAGATTGTCTGCATCCATGACAAGGACACCAAACGAACGGCTGGGAAGAATCTGGTCGTTGCCGATTCGACGCTGGATGAACTGCGACAGCTGGAATATGGAAGCTGGAAGGATGCTCGATTCAAGGGCGAACCGATTCCGACGTTCGCCGAAGTCATGGCCGTCATTCCGGAAGCCCGCATGTTCGTCATTGAACTCAAGACCGGTCCTGAGATTGTGCCGCTGCTGAAGGCTGAACTCGATCGGCTGAAGCCATCAGCCAAAGATCTGCTGATTATCGCGTTCAATAAAGACACGGTGAAAGCGGTGAAGCAGCAGCTTCCGGCGATCAGGACTCACTGGCTGACGGGATTCAAGCAGGACAAAGTGACTGGCAAATGGTCGCCAACGGCCACGGATGTCGCCACGTCGTTGAAGGAAACGGGAGCCGACGGCATCGGATTTCAGGGGCGACGCGAAGTTGTGACGGCAGAATTCCTCGACGGACTCAAGCAGCATGGTCTCAAGGAATTCCACGTGTGGACTCTGGATGACCCGAAGGATGCTCAATTCTATCGCGACCTCGGTGCAGTGGGCATCACAACCAATCGACCAGCGTTCATTCGAGATGCTCTGACACAGCGATGAAATGCTCGCAGCTGGCATCGAAATCTCAGAAGGAACAGATCATGAATCGGATCGGTTACGTCAGCGATGAGCGATACGTTGCACTGGCCGACGTCGTTCTGGAGTTCATCGACGAACAGGGACGCTCATGGGAAGCTCGTTCGCGCGCGAGCGGTGCTGTGTTCGCAGATCTGCCGCCTGGCGATTATCGAGTCATCCTGCAGAAGCCTGGATACGGTTCCAAGGTGACTCGTGTGTGCCTTCCATGCACCCAACCTTTCCAGTTTCGCCTTCTGACGGACGGGCTTCTGGGTTATGCATGGCCGAAGTGGGTGCGAGCCGGAGAAGAGTCCGAGTTCCGAGTTCACTCGGTGGAACCTTATCGCCTGGAACTCTGGCGTTATGGGCTTGAACCTGAACGAGTTCGTCCGCTTGGCTGGCACGATGAACATGGTCCGCGAGCTACCATGCAGGTGACTCCTGATGGCGACTATACTCGCAGCGGATGTGAATGGAACAAGGTGGGCTATGTGTCTCCCACGCATCGTCAGTTCGTGAAGGCGCCGGATCGAAGTGGTCTGTATTATTTTCGAGCCGACACGCGATCGGGCCGGCAGTTTTCGTTCCCGTGGATTGTTGCACCGCGGCAGCCGGATGCTCGCATCGCCATTCTGGCCTCCAACATCACATGGAATGCCTACAACGCCTTCGGAGGTCGCAGCAACTACATTCATGCAGATCAGTTGCCTCCGACACCCACGGTGAACTCGCGTCAGGAACTCCGGCGCTACATCGACGCGGAGCATGGTACGTGGGGCTATTCTGCCTACGCTCCTCTTTCGTTCGAACGACCTGAACCGTTCTGTCACATCGACTTTGATGAGAAGATTACGGACCCGATTGAAGGTCGTCAGGCGTGTCATCTGGCACCTGCAGAATGGCGACTGCTCGGTTGGATGGAGCGGGAGAGCTTTGCATACGACTACTACGCAGAGACTCAGCTCGACGACGGCACTCTGGATCTTTCGGCCTACGATATTCTGATCATCTGTGTTCATCCCGAATACTGGACTCGCCGCATGTACGATCGGCTGAAGACGTGGGTCTTCGAACAGGGAGGCCGCCTGATGTATCTCGGCGGGAACGGACTGAACTGCGAAGTGGATCTGCACGACAACGCAACGATGACCGTTCATAATGGCAGTATCACATCGCTCTGGAGCACGGGCATGGGAGGATGTGACAGCCGCTTCGCCGTGCGTCATGAATCAGAAGCCAGCCTGCTTGGTGTCGTCTTCACACCATCCGGCGCGATGACGGGGGCTCCGTATCAAACGGTCGATGCGGACCACTGGGTCTTCGAAGGGACTGGGCTGAAGAACGGACAACTGTTTGGCGAAGCGAGCCTTCATAAACGCTGTCCCGGCGGAGCCTCTGGGCATGAAACCGACAAACGGTCTGCAAGCTCCCCCGCGAATACTCATGTGCTGGCTCGAGGACTGAATCCCGACGACGGCGGCGCGGAAATGGTCATCTTCGAAACGCCTTCCGGTGGCCGTGTCTTTTCTGTCGGCTCGATCAACTATGTTGCTTCGCTGCCGGTGGATGATGCGATTTCACGCGTTACGGCGAATGTGATAAGAAAGTTCCTGAGCCGCTGACGCTTGGGAAGAAAAGTGGAAAGCCGAAAGCGGAAAGCCGGAAAGTGGGGGATGAGGCGCAGTGATTCCAGGTCGTTATCACAAGCAGATGTTGGTGGCTGGGATTGGCCAGGAGGGGCAGCGGCGGCTGGCGGAGTCGAAGGTTCTGCTCGTGGGCTGCGGCGCGCTGGGGTGTGTGCTTGCGGATGCGATGGTCCGCGCTGGAGTCGGACACGTTCGCATCGTCGATCGCGACTTCGTGGAACTCAGCAATCTTCAGCGACAGGTTCTTTTCACCGAACAGGATGTGGCGGATCATCTTCCAAAGGCCGTGGCTGCTCAGCGTCGGCTCCAGGCAGTGAACTCTGAAGTTCAGATTGAGAGTATCGTCGCGGACGTGGACTTTGGGAACATCACCGAGTTTGCTCGAGATCGCGACTTGATACTCGACGGGACCGACAACTTTGAGATTCGTTATCTTATCAACGATGTGTCGCTCACGCTTGGCATTCCCTGGATCTTTACGGGATGTACGGGAGCCAGTGGTCAGGTCATGCCTGTGATACCAGGACGAACGGCGTGTCTTCGCTGTCTGATGACGACACCACCGCCACCGGGAACGACGGAGACGTGTGACACCGCGGGAGTTCTCGGGCCGGCAATTGGAGTCGTCGCGTCCGTTCAGGCGGCAATTGCTCTCAAGATCCTGACCGGGCATGCGGACAGCGTGACGAGTCAACTGCTGATCGTCGATGTCTGGAACGGTTCGTTCCGAAATATTGACTTGAGCAACCTCCGCGAATCCACTTCGTGCCCCGCCTGCCATCAGGGCGAACGGCTCTGGCTTCATGGGACTCAGCGAGCCGCATCGTCGATTCTCTGCGGGCGAAATGCCGTGCAGGTGACTCCCGCAGAACGCCCGACTCTGACATTGCCCGAACTTGCCGAAAAGCTGCGAGCCTCCGGGAAAGTCGTCGCAAACGGGTTCCTGATTCGGCTGACCGTTCCCAAACCGGAGACGGAATCTGCGGATAAAGAGCCGTACGAAATGACGGTTTTTCCCGATGGCCGAGCCATCATCCGGGGAACCAGCGACCCCGCAGTTGCCAGAAGCCTTTACGCGCGTTACATCGGGTCCTGAGTTGCGGATTGGAGAAGCGAAAGCGGAAAGCCGGGTGGGGAAAACCGAAAGCGGAGAGCGGAAAGCCGAAAATGTTCCTGTGTTTCTGTGCTTAAGGCCCGGAGGGTCGGAATAACCCTTGCCGGTGGCGTGAGCCACCGGTAGTTGGCTCAACAAAAGGAGAGGCCCGGAGGGTCGACACAACGGGATCAGCGTTCGAACTGTTTGTGTTGTGTCGGCCCGCTGGGCCTTCCAACTGATCCAATGCACTCCGGGGCCTCACGGCCCCGGCAGGGGATGTTTCGGGCTTCCCAGCCCTCTTGTCACCCCATGGCTCGCGCCGTGCCGCTAACTGAAACGAAGACTCTCCAAACCAATAACAACGAACCAAGAACAAAGAACGAACAACCAAGAACCAAAAACGCATGTCCTCCGTCCGTCATTTTCTCGAGCTGATTCGGTTCAGCCACACGATCTTCGCCCTGCCCTTTGCGTTGCTGGCGGCGGTGATTGCGTGGAGTCAGCCGGACAGTCTGTTTCGATGGAGGGACCTGGTGGGGATTCTGGTTTGCATGGTGACAGCTCGTTCCGCGGCGATGGCGTTCAATCGACTCGTCGACCGGAAGATCGATGCCGGGAATCCTCGAACGGCGAAGCGTCACATTCCCGCCGGACTGCTGTCAGTCAAAGCCGTCTGGATCTTCACGGTCGGGATGAGCATCGTGTTTGTGGCTTCGACAACCTTGTTCTTTCCCAAGCAATGGCCTCTTCGATTGTCCGTGCCGGTGCTATTGTTCCTGCTGGGATATTCTCTGTCCAAGCGATTCACCAGTTTCTGTCATTACTGGCTTTCAACCGCGCTGATGCTGTCACCGATTGCCGCATGGATCGCCGTGCGTGATGAGTTCTCCGTGATCCCTGCAGCATTGGCGGGTGTCATCTTTTTCTGGGTCGGCGGGTTCGACATTCTGTATGCCTGCCAGGATGCGGATTTCGATCGCAGCCAGAAGCTGAACAGTATTCCGGCAAAGTATGGAATCCGCTCAGCTCTGCGAATCGCGTTCGTCAGTCATCTGCTGACCATTGCGATGCTGCTGGTGCTTTGGAAAATAGCAGGACTTGGCTGGATCTTTCTGGCCGGAATTATCCTGATCAGTCTCCTGCTGCTCTATGAGCATTCACTGGTGCGGCCGGACGATCTGACTCGCGTCAATATTGCCTTCTTCAATGTCAACGCCATCATCAGCTTCGGAATTCTGGTGCTGGGATGTATTGACCTGTGGATACTTTGACCATGACATCTTCAACAGACAACAAAGCCATTCAGGCAATCGCTGAAAAAGTTCAGGCGGGTGAGCGGCTGACCTTTGATGAAGGAGTACTGCTGGATGAGAAGGCAGAACTTCATACTCTGGGTCGCCTCGCCAATCTGGTGCGAGAACGCAAGAACGGCAACGTTGCGTATTACAACACCAACATTCATTTGAACCCGACCAACGTTTGTGTCTACCGCTGCCGCTTCTGCGCGTTTCGAGCCGACTTGAAGGACGAAAAAGCGTACACGTTCACCGACGACATGATCCGTGAACGCGTTCTGGAAGGTCGAGCTGCCGGGGCCACGGAGATTCATGTTGTCGGTGGTCTGCATCATAAGAAGAGTTTCGACTGGTACCTGAATGTCGTTCGAGTGATCCACGAAACCTGCCCGGAGATTCACATCAAAGCGTGGACTCCGGTTGAGATTTTCTGGTTCGGGTTCATCACGAAGAAGCCGATCCAGTGGGTGCTGGAACAGATGGTCGAAGCAGGACTCGGCAGCATGCCTGGCGGCGGTGCCGAGATCTTTGACGAAGAGGTTCGACGTCAGATTTGTGAGCACAAAGCTGACAGCGATGTTTGGTTTGATGTTCACCGGACTGCTCATTCGCTCGGGCTGCGTTCGAACGCAACGATGCTGTATGGACACGTCGAAAAGGCAAAGCACCGGATTGACCATCTGATCCGACTGCGAGATCTTCAGGATGAAACCGGCGGGTTCCAGACCTTCATTCCTCTGGCTTTCCATCCGGACAATACGGAACTGTCTGACATCCGAAAGCCGGATGCTCTAATGGACCTGCGCACCATGGCGCTGGCTCGCCTGATGCTCGACAACTTCGACCACATCAAAGCCTACTGGATCATGCTGGGCGAACAGACAGCTCAGCTTGCTCTGAGCTACGGTGCGGACGACATTGACGGCACCGTGGTCCATGAACTGATCTATCACGATGCCGGAGCAAAGACTCCTGAAGGCATGACGGTCGAGCAGCTTCACCGGCTGATTCGTGAAGCCGGCCGAGTCCCCATGGAACGCGACACGCTTTATCGTCGAGTCATCCGCAACGGTCGCAACTGGACCGTCGGTGAATCGGTTTTGGCGGCGGCGAAGTCATAGTCGCGGTTCGCTCCGTCGAACCAGGCGTTTTTCTGCCGCGTGGCGCAATCTGCCTTTCCGGCATTACAAATGCGTACTGTTCGGCGGAGTTAACAGCGCCTCAGTTTTGGCGTAGCGTTTGACTCGCGAGAGATCTCTGGAAACGTTGAGCGTGTGCCGGGCGTTCTGTTCGGCGGAGCGAACAACGACTAAGTCGCGGTTCGCTCCGCGAACCAGGCGTTTTCTACCGCGTGGCGCAATCTGCCTTTCCGGCGTTACAAATGCGGACTGTTCGGCGGAGTTAACAGCGCCTCAGTTTTGGCGTAGCGTTTGACTCGCGAGAGATCTCTGGAAACGTTGACCGTGTGACGGGCGTTCTGTTCGGCGGAGCGAACAACGACTAAGTCGCGGTTCGCTCTGCGAACCAGGCGTTTTTCTGCCGCGTGGCGCAATCTGCCTTTCCGGCGTTACAAATGTGCCCGGGGCCGACGGAACGGGTCGGCGATTATTTTCCGTCACTCATTTCCTGTCCGATGTCCGCGGCGGCGGCGCGAACGGCGGTAATGGACTCGGGCAGGTTCCAGAGAATCACTTTGCCATCTTCACCCGCGCTGGCGAGATGCGATGATGAAACATCCAGCGATGTGACGGGAGCGGCGTGGGCGGAGGGTAGTGTCTGTGACAGGAACCGAAAGGCTTCGTACGCTGACGGCACCGCGCCGGGGAGTGGGTTTTGCCAGTTCCAGATGATGATGGCTCCGTCGTGTCCGCCGGAGATCAAGTACGGCGACGAAGGGATGAATCGCACGGCCGTGATTCCACCCGCGCTGTGGCCTGAGAACTGACAGACGATGTTTGCTGGCTTCGCGGCGATCGGCTCATTCACAACGTTCTGTTCAGTGTGGTCCGCAATCAGATCGCTCAGGATCCAGCCGATGGATTCCGACGTGGAAACTCGCTCGCCGGCGAGAGAGAGCATTCGTCCGGTGCTGTCGATATCCGCGCTGGAAATGCGATACGACTGGTTGTCGGGAATCGTTGTGCGAGCAGTGGCGACGCCATCGGTATTCAGCAGAACGACTTCTCCCAGTATCGAAACAACGGCCAGTTGATCATGCTGAGGCGTCCAGCGAAGTGCGACGACAGGCGATTCAACAGCCTTGAAACTCCATCGAATCATCAATGTGTTTGTGGCCTGATCCCACTGCCCCAGACGGATGACTCCTGTAGAATCCGCGAAGGCCAGTCGCGACGACGTCTGTTCATCGGGAGCCAGACATGTCACCTCAACGCCCTGTTCTTCCGGTAGTCGAAACAAAGGCTTACCGCCCTGCCCCGCGGTCATCGTTCCATCAAAAATGCGAAGTGTCAGTCCAGCGCTGACAGCAAGAGGCGATTCGCCACTGGTGAGTGCAACATCTCGAATTGGAAACGGGCCTCGGAAGGAAGCGATCTGTTTCCGACTCTGATTGTTCCACAGTCGGGCCGTGTTCCCGTCGAATGTCAGAATGTTGGAATCCTGCTCCTGAGGTTTTGCATCTCCGGTGTGAGGGACAAACTGGGCGTCTGAAACACCCGACCCCGCACTGAAGACTCGAACGACTTTCCATTCCGGCGATCGAACTTCCTGAATCCCAACGTTCGTGGCCAACAGCACCTGCTGTCCATTCAGAGACCATTGCGCCGCCGAGATCTGAGTCGGCGCGCGGCCTTCGACGTTCGCAAGAATCAGAGGCTGCCGGACACTGCCGTCTTTGGTGCTTCGAAGTTCCACAGTCGATTTCGTCTGCCGCGTTTTTCTGTCGGTATCGACCGAGATCACCAGCATCTGAGTACGATCGGGCGAAACAGAAACTCGTTCGATCGGCGTTTGATCGCGTTCCATGGATGATTGACGAGTCAGCTCTGTGGAGGAATTTTCTTTGGCTGACGTTGTGAGAGCCCAGGTCAGCAACTGACCATCCATCCCGGCCGACACGATGTGCTGATCGTCGAGCCAGTTGAGTGAGCTGATGATCGTGTTCCTGCGATGTGCTCGTGTCTGAGTCAGAAGCTGATTCGTTGCGAGATCCCAGATGGCCAGAACTCCGTCACGGCCTCCCGTGGCGAGGTACTGACCATTTGGAGAAAACGACAGCGATGTGAGTTCAGACTTATGAACGCCACCCAGATTTGCATGAGGCTGAGGACGTTCCTGCTTCAGCAGATTCTCGATGTTCCAAAGCTGACAACCAAACTGTTCATCGCTGGATTTTTCGCTGCCGTCTGGCTGCACGTTTCTGGCCGTTGAAACTGTCGTTGCCAGCCATCTGCCATCGGCGGACGCAGCAAACGCATTCACCAGTCCAATGCCGCTCAGAACCTGCTTTTGAATTCCCGTCCGCCCGGAAGCGCTTAAGTCCCAAAGGCGAAGAGTACCATCGTATCCCGCGGTGATCAGAACATTGTGATCGGCTCCTGCCACGGCCATCTGAGCAATATGAAACTCGTGGCCTTCTCGCAGCGTTTCCTGGCCGGAAGCGGAGAGGAGTCGTTCACCGGATTCGGTGTTCCAGAGGATCAGCGTTCCGTCGGAAGTTCCGCCAAGCAGTCGGCCGCCCTTCGAATCGAAGCGCAGTGCTCGGACTGGTCCCGCCGTGGAGATTGTCTCCAGGACTTTTGACTCCGCGGCCGTGATGGATTTTCTGCTGTCCGACGGGGCATCCGGCAGGCGAACAATCGGATCCTCTTCGGAGGGCTCGCCGCCCTGCTCTGCCTCTGGAGTACCCTCCGGCGGGTTGCGAAACAGAGCCACAGGAACATAACTCGCGAGTGCACGCTGGCGAATCTGCGACTCCGCCGAATCGCACTTCGAAAGGTGAAACGCCTTGCGAAGCTGCTTCGTATCAGATTCCAGTGTCTTCAGATCCCACAGGCGACTTTGAAGATCCGCGCTGCTGGAAGCGATGCGAGTTGCATCCGCATTCAGAAACAGGCACTGCAAAACTCGAGCCCCATGGCCACGGATCAAACCGCGAAGCTGCAACTGGCCAGTCTCGCGGCGATCCCAGAGACCGATCGAACGATCATCTGACGCTGTCAGCAGGTGCAGACTGTCGGACGACCAGCGAAGATCGTTCACAGGTCTTAAGTGTCGAGTCAGCTTCCAGCCCTTTTGTCCTGATTGCTCAAGGTCAGCCGGATGCTGAAATGGGAACCCGGATGACTCCGGATCTTTCGATCGTGGCAGCACCCAGACTTCGCCATTCGTTTGGTTGCTGATCGTCAGAAACTGTCCATTCGGAGAAATGGCGAGCGCTGCGGGTGGTTCATTCTGATCACGACTGAGTCGAAGCTGTCCAAGTCGCTTTGGTCTGGAGTCTTGTGAACCCTGTTCAGGAAGTCGATAGGCAAGGATGTCCGCCGACTGTCCACCGCGCGAGCCGGCGTAAATGAATTCGCTTGAATCCGGGACGATCGCAATGTCCTGAAGGCGAGTCAGTGCCGCCAGTCGACTGACAGGTTGCAGCGTTTGAGCATCATGGACCAGAATGAGTCCGGAAGAATCACCTGAGATCAGGAAGCGCGAATCCACGTCAAGACCGCAGACCTTTTCGGAATGCGAACAGACCTTGCGTGGCTCACCGTTGCTCAGATCCCACAGATGAATGTCATTGCCGACCGCAATGAAGAGACGCTGATTGTCACTAAACTTCATCCGAAGGATTTCAGACGCAAACTGGTGTTTTCTGGCAGCGTCTTTCGGCCACTGCATCTGTGCCGCGGGATTCGCAAGAACCTCGACGCGACCATCGCGATCGCCTGTGACCAGGATCGAACCATCAGGACTGACCACCTGCGACTGAATGGGGGAATCAGACTGCTTCGTTCTGCGAAGAAGCTGATCTCGCTGTGCTTCCAGCTCCGCGCGTCTCTGGCGTTGAACTTCTTCCGGCAACTGTTGAAGAAGGTTGCCCTCCAGCAAACGATCTACCTCGCGAAGTGCATCGGAGTAGTTTTCGCTGAGCGTCAGACCTCGGATTGACTGCGATTGAATCTCCACCTGAGCGACTTTGGCCGCGGTCTCCGCCTGTTGCTGCTGCTGGACCGCCACTTTCGTTTTTTCTTCCGCGTCTGCCAGTTGTTCTTTCGCCATGGCCACCTGAACTGTCGCCGCCGCCACTTCGGCTTTTGCCGTCATGGCTTCTTTGCGCGCCGCATCGGCCTGTTGAGTTGCATCGGCGGCCATCTTCTGAGCCGCCTCGGCGTTCTTCTTTTCTGTGGCGGCAAGAGCTGCTGACTGAGCCGCCTCTTTACTCGCCTGTTCGGCCGTTTTCTTGGCCGAGTCGGCATCGGCGATCGCCATGTCTGCCTGCTTCCGCGCGGCATCAGCGGCTTCTGTCGCAATCCCCGCTTCGCGTTCTGCCGCCACGGCAGTTTCACGCGCTGTTTCGGCTTTTGCGATCAGGTCTGCCGCTTCCTTCTGGCGACTTTCCACCTCCGCATTCAGGTTTGTGATGATGCCGTTGTCGTAGATGGATTTCACACCCAGAAGAATGACGCAGACCATCGCTGCGACGGCTGCCCACTTCACGCTGGCTCGTAAGCGCCTTGCGGTGACAAGCCGCCGCTGCAGAGCAAGAAACTCATTGTCGGATTCCTGGGAGGCAATCTGAAGACCGAGGTCATAGTCGCCTTTGCTGCTGGCAAGTTCTGCGTAGCGAAGACGAGTCGTGCGGAGGCCGTTGCGCGCGGGACCATTGTTCTTCCACGTACGCAGAGATTCCTCAAACAGTGCCGCGGCGGTCTGGTAGGTATGATATTCCCTCGCTGCGTCTTTACTGTCGAGCAGTTCGCCAGCGCGATTGCTGAGTCGTCGGCTTTCCTCATGCCGCTGAAAATTTCGAACAGCAAACTGAAACTCCAGCACACTGCCAAATCGTTTATCCGGATCGGTCCGCATCGCCTTCATAGCGATATCCATCAATTCTCCGGACTCAGTTGTTGAACGAATTCGGTTGTCTCTCAGAACCCCATCGATCACTTTCATCATGTCGATGTTCGTGCCGCGAGCAGGCATCGAGGGAAACTCGTGCGGCGGCAGGTGCGTCATGATCTCAAAGAGGATCGCGCCAAGCAGATAAATGTCGGACGCTTCACCGATAGCAGTTTCCGGCCCCGTCCATAGTTCCGGAGCCATGTAAGCCGGCGTGCCTGCTCCGAAGGATGCCGCCGGCGAGCGAAAGTTCTTGTCGACGGCATGAGGCGCGGGGACGGCGAGTCCCCAGTCGAGCACCAGAACTTCTCCGAACTCCCCGAGCATAATATTCTCGGGTTTCAGGTCGCGATTGATGACGCCGTGATGATGAGCATACGCCATCGCGTCACAGACTTTGTGGAGCACATCCAGATTCTGTGCCAGCGACATTTCACGAATGCGCTTGTTCCACGGAATGCCATGGACTCGCTTCATCACATAATAGGGAACGCCGTCGTTGGTTTCCGCGAGTTCATGGATCGGGATGATGTTCGGGTGAACCAGGTTCGCGGTCACGAGAGCTTCCGAAAGGAACATCTCGCGCTTCTGACGCTCGGCCCTTGTCAGCTGTGAAGGCGCACCCTGCCCTCGAGTTCCCTGTCCCGAACGCCCCTGAACTTTCAGTGTCTTGATCGCAAGTTCGCGGTTCAACGATTTCTGGCGAGCCACATAGACAACACCCATTCCGCCTTCGGCCAGCTTCTGGACGACTTCGAAGTCGGCGTCGTCCGTCGGAATGAAGGGCCCTGCGCCGCTGCCGGAGACCGCGCGTTTTCGAAGTGAGATTGAGTTTTCAAGTCCTCCTTTTGAAGCTGCATTCCAGATCTGTGAGCCTGCGCCTGGACCCTTGGGGCTAATCGTACGGCCCTGGATATTGGCTCGAGTCTTTGGTGACTGCGGACCTCGTTCCAGAGTTTCCCCTTCACTGTCATCATCCTCCGGCGGACGATTCCCAATGGATCTGGAGAACACGGCCGTCGCATCGGCGTTGAGTTCTTCGCCAGAGGCTGCAGGCTCTTCGCGTGGTGGAGTGCGAGGACGAACCTGAGTGACTTCGGCGTCTTCGTCATCGGACTGAGGCAGCGCCGACTTTGGCATCACGAAGGTTGAATTGGCCTGAAGGTCTGCTTCATCCTTCTCAGCAGGCGATGGAGGAATGATCGTTGCGTCAATTCCTGATGCCGGCGTTCGACGAACAGGAACGATGGTCGCCTCAGACTGATCGTCCATGTCCCTTGCTGGTGGTACAAAGGTAGTGTCGATATTGGAACTGCCCGGCTGTTCGTCGGAGTCGTCCAGATCGTCCGAACTGTCGGATGCTGGCCGCGACGGCACGAACGTCTGGTCGGCTGCCGAAGGCGCTGAGTCGGCCTGCGATTCCTGGTCGCTGCTCCCATGTGAATTCATGGGCCCGACAAATGTCTTGTCCAGATCTGGCTGGTTATTTTCATCGGACGATCCAGTGGACTTCTTTGTCATCGTGTCACCTCTGCACCGACTGTTCCTGCCAACATCTGTAACTGAGCCACGCCTGCCTGAATGATGTCCAGAAGATGTTCCGGATCCACTGCCGCCTGAGGCGTTTCATTTCCCGGCACCGCATTGTTGTTGGGTGGTGGCGAGTCTGGTTCTTTTGGAAGTTCGAACGGCAGATCAATGAGCTGCATCTGTCCCTCGGAATCTGACGACTGTTCACGAGCTGGTCCCGGATGGCCGCCCGTGATTTCGAATTCCACAATTGGACGTTCCACCTTGCGTCCGCCTGTTTCGGAGATCAGCCAGATTTCATAGCCGGCACCGTCCTGGAGTTCCGGGTTTTGCGCAATGAACTTTTCCAGAGCTTCTCTGGAAGAAATGAGACGACTGTTCGTGAGTCGCTCGATCACGACTTCCGCCGGCTGGTCGGCTTCAAACTGCCGACGAATCTGGAAGAACACGTCCGTTGAGAATGCAGAACCCGAGACTGCTCCGCCACCCAGTTCCGCAGAGACTGGTGGATCCGGCGTCACCTGAACCTCCGGCGGGGCCGGCACCACAAGCCGCTCAAACTGTTGTACTGGTGCCCCACTGAACAGCGCTGGAGGAGCTGGGGTCACGGTCGGAATACGAAACTGGGCATGCCCGTTTTCGAACACGTTCGGACCCGTCAGTGCATTGTCGGAAGACGCAACGTCTCTCCCCGGCACAGCCTGAGTTGTTCCCGTCTGTTCAATCCAGGAACCCGTGACTGCAAGCGATGGATGCTGCGAAACGCTCAGCTCCACATGGATCGTTGTCTGTCGAAGCTGAGTCTGGAACAGCGTCATATCCAATGATGTGTAAAGGTGACCAATCATGTTTCGAAGGCCACCCTGTTCCACCAGATACTGCTGGATACGATCCGATGATACCGGGCTTGTCACACCCAGGTTCTGGGCAATCTGCTGAGTCAGCGCGTCAGTGAGTACTCGATGTTCACTGACAGGATCCTGCCAGTCGAGCGACACGAGAAGATTCTCCTCACCCGACGCACCAATCACCGCATAGAACGCATCGATGTAAGCATTCGCGTTGTTCCACGCAGCGTTGCTGTTATCAAGTGCCAGCGGAAGCGGATCCGTGATGAACTCAAAGAACGCCGTATTGAGCTGACCGACAGACGGGCGAGGACCAAAGCGATGCGCCACGCCTCCATCACTGCGCAGAGTCACATCACCGGTCAGAGTGATCCGTCCTTCAACGGCCCCGTCGGCTGTGCCGTCGAGATCGTTCGGGATCGTGTCGCCGTCCATGTCAGGATCGAGTTCGTCGCCAATCGAATCGCCGTCGAGGTCTCCGTTGTAAGAGCCATTCGAGTCGGCAATCAGTTGAATCCGGTCGCCGGTCTCAGCATTGGACTGAAGAAGGTTTTCGTCCGTCGAGATCACGATGGCTCCTGCCGTCGCATCGACAATGAGATTGCCATCGACGGATGACAATCGAATCGTTTCCCCGGTTGCTGATGTTATGTCTTCGACGCCGTCTCCCGTGACAACAGACTTCAGAATGGTGAGATCATTGTTGGCCTGAACGATGATGTCACCTCCGGCGCTTGTGAGGCCAGACACACCACCGAACAGAACTGTCCCGTGAGACTGCCGCGAAACACTGTCGATGACCAGATCGTCAGTGTCATTGAACTGAATGTCACCTCGGGAGTCATTGCGGACTGCCAGGATGTTCACATCGTTTGTGGAATTCAGAATGATGTCGCTGGACTGAGTCTTCTGCTGATGAATTCCCAGATGATTGCCAATCAGCGAACCACCGGTTTGCTGGATGGAACCTGTCACGAGCAGGCGAATGTCGGAGTCTGCGGCATCGATTCCCTGTGTCAGTTGCAGAGCACCGCCTGTTTCCAGCAGAACATCGTGATCATCGGAAGTAACACCTGCTGTCGATCGCACCGTGCCAATCGTCAGGTCGTCGACGTCAACCAGAGTCAGTCGCCCTGAATGCTGCGACGCCAGAGTGTTGATGTCATTCGTTGAGTTGGAAAGAAGAACATCTGCATTGCCCGTCAGCAGCAGTCCGTCCGCAAGGATGCGAGAATTCTGCTGAGCCGTGATCGGCAGTGCCTGAGTGATCGAAGAAGGCAACAAGCCGGTACTGCGAAGCTCCGTGAATCCGCCTGGCGTGGAGATGGCGACCAGGTCACAGTCGAGATCCTGAAGTTCAAGAGAAGCACGTCGATTCAGCAACGTGAGGCTTTGGTTCGACGAGGCATCCAGCTGCCGAGTATCGATTTGTACGGTGGCAGAATTCTGTGACTTCAGAAGAAGCCGATCGGCGACGAGCGTTGATGTTCCGTTCGTCGGCAACAGATCTCGCGTCTGGACAGTCAGGTCCTGCTGAGCCTGCAGTGTGTTCGACAGCGTCACTACTCCGTTGACCGCGATCAGTCCCAGATTTGTTGCTGTGACACTCGCTGATGACAGATTGAGATTGCCGTCACCCGTCAGCCAGATATTGCGGCCGGAGATGTTCCCAAGGCTCACATTCTGCAGAGCACGGATCGCTATGTCGCCAGGAGTCTGGAAGCTCAGCTGCTGGCTGCGAGTTTCGATCACATCGAGTAATCCAGGTTTGAACACATCAGCAGGAACCTGTCCCGCGTCTCCTGTCAGTTGAAGTTGAATCGATCCGATGGCTGCGTCGAGATTGACGTTGGTTCCATTTCCGTCGATCAGGTCCGTTCCCACGATGTCGATTGATCCAGAATCCGACTTCAGCAGATTCAGAGTGGTCGAACCTGTCAGGCGCAGAAACTGTGACGCCCCGGTTTGTGTTTGAAGCTGGTCAGTATCCAGGACGACTCTGACAGATGCCGTGCCGATTCCATTAGTTGCGACCAGGGTTGTCGTGTCCGCGGTGATCGTGGTTGACGCCGATGAGACAGCTGATATCCCGGAAAGAGAGTTCAACTGAACCGTTTGAGCCTGATTGCCGGATTCCAGCACAATGCCGTTGGCCGTGATCGTTGTGGCACCGGTCGACTGAAAATGCAGTGACCCCATCGTGACGGAATCTGAAGGATTGTTGCCCAGCGTGATCGTATTTGCGGACAGGTCCAGCAGCCCGGTGACGTTGACTGCCAGGCCCGGGGAATTGGTGATGTTTCCTGTCGAACGAATCAGAGCCGAGCCGGCCTGCAACTGACTGTCTAACAGCGTATCTCCATTTTCGGACAGCGCCGTCGCACCTGTGGTGTTAGAGGAGAACGATCCCAGAGTGATGCTATCGTTGTTTGCGAAACCAAGGTTCAGACTGGTGCCGTTGAACGAGGCATTGTTGGTGATGTTGACGTTTGAGTTTGCTGCGTTCGAGATCGATCCAGCGCTGACGAGATTCAGCGAAGCGGCTTGTACGGTTCCTTCGATCAGCGTGCTGTTGTTTTCTGACAGCACTGTCGCACCAGTTGTGTTGGAGGAGAATGAACCGAGTTGGACGTTGTCATTATTCGCAAACCCCAGGTTCAGACTGGTGCCAACGAATGAAGCGTTGTTCGTGACGTTAATGCTGGAGCTGTCCGCATTGGTAATGGAGCCGGTGCTGACCATGTTCAGCGAAGCCGCCTGCACGGTCCCTTCGATGAGCGTGCTGTCATTCTCCGACAACGCCGTCGCACCAGTCGTGCTGGATGAAAACGAGCCGAGCGTCACGTTGTCATTGTTCGCAAAACCCAGGTTCAAGCTGGTGCCGTTGAACGAGGCGTTATTCGTGATGCTGACGCTTGAACTTGCTGCGTTCGAGATCGATCCAGTGCTGACGATATTCAGCGAAGCCGCCTGCAAGGTTCCTTCGATCAGTGTGCTGTCATTTTCTGAGAGTTCCGCAGCACCAGTCGTGGTGGATGTGAAAGAGCCAAGCGTCACGTTGTCATTGTTCGCAAAACCCAGATTCAGGCTGGTTCCGTTGAACGAAGCGTTGTTGGTGATGCTGACGTTTGAGTTCGCTGCGTTCGAGATCGAACCTGTGCTGACGAGATTCAGTGATGCGGCCTGAACTGTTCCTTCGATCAGCGTGCCGTCATTTTCTGATAGCGCTGTCGCACCGGTTGTCGTAGATGAAAACGATCCCAGCGTCACCTGGTCGTTGTTCGCAAATCCCAGGTTCAGGCTGGTTCCGTTGAACGAAGCGTTGTTGGTGATGCTGACGTTTGAGTTCGCTGCGTTCGAGATCGATCCCGTGCTGACGATATTGAGCGAAGCCGCCTGAACGGTCCCTTCGATCAGAGTGTTGTCGTTTTCTGACAGCGCTGTTGCACCGGTTGTCGTAGATGAAAACGATCCCAGCGTCACCTGGTCGTTGTTCGCAAATCCCAGGTTCAGACTGGTTCCGTTGAACGAAGCGTTGTTCGTGATGCTGACGCTGGAGTTCGCTGAGTTTGTGATGGAACCCGAACTGGCGATGTTGAGCGAAGCGGCTTGAACGGTTCCTTCAATCAGCGTGCTGTCATTCTCCGACAGCACTGTCGCTCCAGTCGTGTTAGACGAGAATGAACCAAGCTGGATGTTGTCGTTATTCGCGTTGCCCAGGTTCAGGCTGACACCACTGAAGGAAGCGTTGTTGGTGACGCTCACGCTGGAGTTCGCTGCATTCGTAATCGATCCGGTGCTGACGATATTCAGCGAGGCTGCCTGCACCGTTCCTTCGATCAGCGTGCTGTCGTTCTCCGAAAGTGCAGTCGCTCCGGTCGTTGTGGCGGAGAAAGAGCCCAGCGTCACGTTGTCATTATTCGCAAACCCCAGGTTCAAACTCGCGCCATTGAACGACGCGTTGTTAGTAATATTGACGACGGAGTTTGCCGCGTTGGTCATTGAGCCAGTACTGACCAGGTTCAGCGAGGCTGCCTGAACGGTCCCTTCGATCAGCGTGCTGTCATTTTCCGACAGCGCTGTCGCGCCGGTTGTGCTGGACGAGAATGAGCCAAGCGTCACGTTGTCATTGTTCGCAAAGCCGAGGTCCAGACTGGCGCCGTTGAACGAGGCATTGTTGGTGATGTTGACGCCGGAGTTCGCAGCGTTGGAGATCGAACCAGCACTGACGATATTGAGCGAGGCTGCCTGAACTGTTCCTTCAATCAGCGTGCTGTCATTCTCTGACAGCGTTGTCGCACCGGTCGTGTTGGATGAGAAAGATCCGAGTGTCACGCTGTCGTTATTCGCAAATCCCAGGTTCAGGCTGGCGCCGGTGAATGAAGCGTTACTCGTGATGTTGACGATGGCGTTTGCCGCGTTGGTCATTGAACTGGTGCTGACCAGGTTCAATGAAGCGGCCTGAACGGTTCCTTCGATCAGCGTGCTGTCGTTTTCCGACAACGCTGTCGCGCCGGCTGTGCTGGACGAGAACGAGCCCAACGTCACATTGTCATTGTTCGCAAAGCCCAGATTCAGACTAGCGCCATTGAACGAGGCGTTATTCGTGACGTTGATGCCCGCGTTCGCTGCGTTGGTGATTGAGCCCGCGCTGACGAGATTCAGTGAAGCGGCCTGGACTGTTCCTTCGATCAGAGTGCTGTCATTTTCTGACAATGCTGCAGCACCAGTTGTCGTGGAGGAGAACGAGCCAAGTTGGATGTTATCGTTGTTCGCAAAACCCAGATTCAAGCTGGTGCCATTGAACGACGCGTTGTTCGTGACGTTAACCGTTGAATTGGCGGCATTTGAAATGGCGCTAACGCTGACAATCTTCAGTGAATCGGCCTGAACGGTTCCTGAAATCAACGTCCCATCATTCTCGAAGAGTTCTGATGCACCAGTCGTGTTGGATGAAAACGACCCCAGCGTGACGCTGTCATTACTTGCAAATCCCAGGTTCAGGCTTGTTCCTCGGAAAGAGGCGTTACCGGCGATGTTCACTGTTGAGTTTGCGGCATTCGTGATTGAACCTGTGCTGACAATATTCAGCGTGGAGGCCTGCACTATGCCTTCCAACAGAGTGCTGCTGTCTTCGGAGACCGCTGTGCTGCCCGTGGTGCTCGATGAAAGCGAACCAAGCTGCACAGTATCATTATTTGCAAAACCCAGGCTCAAACTTGTCCCACTGAACGACGCATTGCCCGAGATGTTGACGGTTGATGTTGCCGCATTGGTGATTGAACCAGCGCTGACAATGTTGAGCGACGCCGCCTGAACCGTACCTTCGATGGATGTGCTGTCATCCTCCGACAGCGATGCTGCTCCTGGCGTATTGGCAGAAAACGATCCCAGGGTCACGACATCATTGTTGGCAACGCCGATGCTGATATTTGTGCCGTCGAATGAGGCGTTGCCGGAAACACTGACCGTGGATGCTGCTGAGTTCGAAATTGTGCCCGTGCTGATGAGATTCAATGAAGCGGCCTGCACCGTTCCTGAGATCAGCGAGCCGTCATTCTCGGACAGGTTCGTTGCTCCTGTTGTGGTCGAAGAGAATGATCCCAGTGTGACGCTGTCATTGTTGGCGAAGCCGAGATTCAGGCTGGTTCCGTCAAACGCGGCATGACCAGTGATGCTGACCGCTGCATTCGCCGCATCCGAGATCGAACCGGCGCTGACAATAGTGAGAGAAGCAGCGCTGACGGTTCCGGAGATCAGTGTGCTGTCATCTTCAGACAGATCGGTCGCACCGGTTGTGTTTGACGAGAATGAACCAAGCTGCACTGTGTCATTGTTGGCAAAACCGAGGCTGAGACTTGTCCCTTTGAATGACGCGTTGCCAGTCACGCTCACTGTCGAAGCCGCTGCATTCGTGATTGCGCCAGTACTCACCACGTTGAGCGAAGCCGCCTGGACTGTTCCTGTGATGAGCGTGCTGTCGTCTTCCGACAGTTCCGTTGCTCCAGTTGTGTTGGACGAGAATGAACCAAGCTGAATGGTGTCATTGTTCGCAAAGCCGAGGTTCAGGTTCGTGCCATCAAACGCAGCATTTCCAGTAACGGTGACATTGGAATTTGCCGCATTCGTAATGGCACCTGCGCTGATCAGGTTAACTGCAGCAGCCTGAAGGGTTCCTTCAATCAGCGTTGCGCTGTTTTCTGAGAGGCTTGTTCCCAGCGTCGTCGTTGAAGAAATGCTTCCAAGGTTCACTGTGTCTGCGGCGGCAAATCCAAGAGTCAGAGAATTGCCTTCAAACGCGGCGAGTCCAGTCACAGAAACACTGGAGTTGTCGGCGTTCGTAATGTCGCTCGTGCTGATCACTTTCAAGGTGCTGGACTGCAGTGTTCCGGAGATGAGCGTGCTGTCATCTTCGGAAAGTTCCGCGGCCCCGGTTGTGATTGCAGAGAGTGATCCCAGCTCGACGTCGTCACCCGCCTGAAATCCGAGCGACAGTGAGTTTCCTTCGAAGTCTGCGTTGTTCGTGACATGAATGCTGCTGCCTGCCGAGTTCGTGATTTCGCCCTGGCTGATCACATGCAGTGAATCAGAATGGACCTGAGCACCGAACGTCGTGCTGTCGTCTTCCGACAATTCCGCAGCGCTGGTTGTCGTGGCTGAGAACTGCCCGAGCTTCACGTCATCACCGACTTCGAAGCCAAGTCGCACGGATGTCGCCAGGAAGTTTGCCTCATTGGTCACATCGATGGTGGCACCGGCTGCATTCGTGATGCTGCCGGAAGACTCCAGCAGAAGTGAGTTCGCTTCACTGCTGCCCGAAAGCATGACGTCAGCATCTGCATGAATCTCGACGGTTCCTGCAGAATGAAACTGGAGCGATGCCGACTGAACGACATCCCCGAGGTGTGTCCCCAGTGTGATCTGGCTTCCTTCAAACTCCGCGTGTCCTCCAACGTCGATCTGCGCGCCGGCGGTGTTGTCGAGTGCGCCGACGGCATGCAGAGTTGCATCGCCGGTGGTCTGAAGTTGCGTCACCGACAGGTCATCTGCGTCGTAGACAACGGCCGAGTCGGAGTTGACCGCGATCTGATCGAAGTCGTTTGCGGCGGCGTTCAGTTGAACCTGTCCACCGCTCAGGATTGTCAGTTGCCCGGCGGCAAACGCGGTTCCCTGAGTCACTGTGGCGAGCGCGTTGCCGGTGGCATCAACGGTCAGCTGACTCAGCGATGAAGCCCCGACGGTCAGAGTGTGAAGATCCGGAGACAGTGCGAAGGGGCCACCAGGAAGATCCGCGACGTCCCAGATTCCGCTGGTCAACTGCAACTGAAAAGACTCGGTGCCAGGGCCGGTGCCTGGATCGTACGAAATCTGGAGCGAATCACCCGCGTCAAAACTATCAACGGCCAGAGCAGTTCCTGTCAGAGCAAAGCTGGCATCAGGCAGCCGACGGTCTTCCAGCCTGACTGGCTGGAATCGGCGTTCGCGGTGTCGCTGTTGCTGCTCCAGCCAGAATTGAAATGAACGACGCAGGCGATGGATGAATGCGCGTATCGTCATGAGTTGTGCCGCACCTTCGTTCAGTGGACGCGATCAGTTGCCTTCCCGTACTTCCCTGGCGGGATGCTTCCGCAACCTGCGTTCCGCTACTGGAAAATCGGTATTTTCCCTGACATCTGTCGATCTTCGTCCGCCGACTCAGACCTCTTCTTTACTGAACAGATTCATAGCGACAATCTGTCCCGATTATTACAGACGAACGAGTCCTGCCAAAAGTAACGATTGCACCACGGAAAGCACAGAGTTTCATTCCCCCTTTCACTGTTCGTCGATACCGAAAAGTTCACCAGGGTCCTCTGCGCCTGTCGAGTTTCGGGGCTCCCGTGTCTGGGCAGACGCCCCGGACCAGAGGTTCGCAGGAATCCATGGAAGGATTCGGCCAGACGCAGGTTTCGGGCTTGTTGAACAGGATTGCAACATGGATGTTCGCTTTGGCTCCATCCGAGCCCTGCTCGTCTGCACACTCGCAGGCCTACTTGGCAGCGTCGGTGCGGCTGTCCATGCGGACGACTCTGAACCGCCCGAGTTCCTGCATTTGAACTACTCCCGGATGACAGCCGATGAAGCGTTTGAGGGAGAAACTTTGCTGGTCGTCATGACCGTTCCTGCGAACCAGGAACCCGTGACTCAGCCGGAATCGGCTACGGTTCCTGTACTGCCGATGCCCGAAGCTGCCGCGCCGGGCGACCAGGCTGCATCGCAGGTATCCGCCGGCGAGCCGCATAGCGCACAGCCAAACGGAGCGCAACCCGTTGAGGCCGCTCAGGCGAACGAGCCTCGTTCATCCGCGGTCGCCATTCGATCTCTGCAGGCCGTCAATCTGTTTGATGCAACGTCTGCGAAGACAGAAGACGGAAAGCCTCTTGCGACACCGCAGTCAGTCGTCTCTTTGGATGGTCGGCGCGTTGAGGAACAGTTCGTTCCACTTCCGTGGTATGTGACTCATCCGCCTCGAAACTCGTTTCCGTTCCGACATCAGCCACTTTACTTCGAGGATCCAAATCTCGAACGTTGTGGTGAGTCCTATGGATGCCTGACCGAAGCTGTCAGCATCGCTCACTTTGCCGGGCGCATTCCGTTGCTGCCCTACATGATGGCTTCAGACAATCCGCACAAGACGGTGCGTGCTCTGAAGGATTGCCCCACGGGATCGTCGTTCGGACCAAACGCCTATATGCCTCGCCCTACCGTCAAGGCAGTCGCCGTGGAAGCTGCTGCAGTGACCGGGTTCATCTTCGTGATCCCGTAATCAATGACCCACGAGTCGCTTCACTGTTACTGCGACTCCAAATCAAAAGAGCTCGAGTGGTAGTGGATCTTGCTAAAGATCCCATCGCCTCCCGTTTGCCAGTGCCACGACGGCTCGCGGCACTTAGACGAACTACTTCAACAGCGTTCCGAGTTTTGCGGCCTGCAGAACAGCTGCCTTTGCATCTGCACCGTGGCGAGAAACCTTGTTTGCAATGCGCTGGAATTCGCGGCAGACGGCTTCTTCAGGAGTCGATGCAAACTGACGCAGCGTCTCCTTGCCCATCAGAATCTGTTCTTTGCCGGACGCGTCATGGACAACGACCGATGATGTTGCTGCCGTCTGAACGGTGTATTCAGCAATCCACGGATTGTCCTTCTTCCATTCAACACGGAAGATTTTGGAACCACGGCTGGTGCGAGGAAACGTGTAAGTTCGTGCCATGAAAAAGCCTCAACCCTTTGAAAATATCAGACGTCACAATGGCAAACGCAAATGACTCGCTCACAGAAGGAGGGCTGAGATGCGGGGGACTTGTGTGAGCTGTTCCGAATTCTGCTGTATTCACGACAGTTGACAAGTCGCGGGCTGTGCTTTTCGAGCACATAGGAAGAAAGTACGAGTGACGTAGGTTTTCGTTGGAAAAATCATACAAGAAGGATAGTAAATTTCCTCCCAGGGAGTAGGAGTTTTGCCGCATGAGCAAACACGCTCCCAGGGACATTCCCTGGAGGTTTTTCTTCACCAGGTTGCGCATGTGTAGACGTAGAAAAAGGCGATGACCAACATCATGGTCATCGCCTTGCATCATTCATCCATCGTTCGTTGACATCGCCGTTGTGAACTGCGAACTCCAACGAGCATCAACCGGTTCGATTAGCCCTTCGCTGCCTTGAAGCGGCGAGTGACTTCTTCCCAGTTGACCAGGTTCCAGAACGCGCCGATGTAGTCCGGACGTCGATTCTGGTAGTTCAGGTAGTATGCGTGTTCCCAGACGTCGAGGCCAAGAATTGGAGTACGACCTTCTGACAGCGGAGTGTCCTGGTTCGCTGTGCTTTCAACGACCAGAGTCCCGTCAGCGCGAACGCTCAACCACGCCCAGCCGCTGCCGAAACGAGTTGTTGCGGCCTTGTTGAACTGCTCCTTGAAATGATCGAAGGTGCCGAAAGCAGCATTGATGGCCGCTGCGATGTCGCCCGTTGGAGCGCCGCCACCGGTTGGTGACAGGATTGTCCAGAACAGCGAATGGTTGTAGTGGCCGCCACCATTGTTGCGAACAACAGTACGGATGGCTTCTGGTACGGCGTTCAGGTCCTTTACCAGATCTTCGACGGACTTGTCTGCCAGTGGGGAACCTTCGAGAGCTGTGTTCACATTGTTGATGTAGGCCTGGTGATGCTTGGTGTGATGGATTTCCATCGTGCGAGCATCAATGTGTGGCTCGAGGGCATTGTAGGCGTAAGGAAGCTTGGGCAGTGTGTAGGGCATCGACAACTCCTGTGATGATTGCAAACGGGCGAAGTTCTTCGCCGCAACTGTTCCACGAACCATGGGTTCAACTAGTCGGCATTCTACGGTCATGCCCCATTGGCTCAACTGACTCCGGAATGACAATTTTGCCGAGTTTTTCAGAAATGGTCGAATCCATCAAAACCGGACCGTCCGATCGGGTATTGTGTACCGGATCGACGGAAAGCCGCCAATTGACTTTCTGCCCCTGCCGCCTAGGATGGCTCGTATGAATGCTCGACTTTTGACAGCTTTGCCGGTGTACAACGAAGTCACTCACGTGGCCTCGGTTCTCACAGAATTGCTGCAGCATGTGGATGATGTGCTTGTCGTCGATGACGGTTCCACCGACGGAACTGCCGACATCCTCCAGCAGTTTCCTCAGGTGAATGTCGAGCGCCACATTCCCAATCAGGGTTATGGCGCAGCTCTCAGAACGGCCTTCGATTACGCTCAGAGATTTGGTTACGACATCCTTGTCACGATGGATTGCGATGGTCAGCATCAGCCTCGCTACGTTCGAAACATCGCAGAGCTGATTGATGACGAATACGCTCCGGCGGACATGATCTCCGGCTCGCGCTATCTGAAGGAATTTCACGGGGACAGTTTTGCTCCGGCCGACCGCCGTCAGATCAATTCTCGCATCACCGCGTGTATCAACGAAAAGCTCGGACTGAACATCACGGATGCCTTTTGTGGCTTCAAGGCCTATCGCGTCTCTGCCCTCGCGGATCTTGACATCACCGTGACAGGTTACGCGATGCCACTGCAGTTGTGGGTCCAGGCCGCCAACCTGAACTGGCGGATCCGTGAGTTTGCCGTGCCTCGAATCTACACCGACGAAAAGCGTTCGTTCGGCGGAACACTCGACGATGCCAACATTCGGCTGGCCCACTATCACAGTGTGCTCAACGCAGAACTCGAACGTCGCGGCATGCCTCATCGGTTCACGGCTGACTGCGGACGAAAGTAGCCGTCGGCAAGCGTGCGTCAGTTTCGAGAACGCGATCGCAGTGTCGCCATGTTTTCATGAAGCTCGCTTTCGCAGGTTTTCAGATGCCCGAAGAGTCTCAACAGCCCGTCAGGACACCTGAGAAATGGGCACGTGAGGCGGTGGCAGAATCTGCGGTGGTGACAGATTCGCCGACACGACTTCAACAGACTCTTGGATGGATCCTGACCGGCTTCAGTGTCCTCTTTGCGATGTCCGCAGTGTTCCAGTTTGCCTTTGGTGAGATGGAGACAGGCATTGGACTCGTGATCATCAGTTGCGTCTTCTACTCGTTTACGAAGGACTGGACGAAGCGATCTCGCCATTGATGTCATTGCCCCGGAGCCATGTTCGCATCCGGAATTCCTGCTAAGCTCCGTCGATGGAGCGACGACGATACAAATTCACCCGCGAGCAGCGACTGAGAAAGTCGCTGGACTTTGAGCAGATCTATGATCGCGGTCTCCGAGCGGGCGACGGACATTTGCTGGTGTTCGTGCTGAGGAACGGCACATCGTCTACTCGGCTTGGCGTCAGCGTTTCGCGAAAACATGGATCAGCAGTTGTTCGGAATCTCAAACGGCGACGACTGAAAGAAGCCTTCCGTCGACTGCAACATGATCTTCCTTCCGGGCTCGACATCGTCATCGTCCCCCGCCAAAGGCTCGATTCGGAACTCGCCGATTATTCGAGGTCGCTTGCGAAGCTGGTAAAGAAGCTCACAGCCGAACTTGGATAGCACATCCAAAGGGTAGCACGACCGCCTGAAACCCTGGTGAGCACACCTTCCTCACTGGATTCATCGGCGTGCCCCGTCTGAAGCCACGGTTCGCAGGCTACTCGGGTGCCTGATTCCCCAGAGCAAAATCTCACAAGCAGGCGGAAATTCTTCACATAGTCCGCCCACAGCTCCGCCGAGATTTCCAGTTGCTCCAACAAAGCTCCAGTGGGCCGACTCCCAGAATCGTGGCGGACGGATGGCACCGTTTTCCGCACCGTTTTCCAACTCCGGGAGGTCTCTACGATTTCTTCGCGTTCATCAGTTTCTTCAGTAATTGAATTTGCCCCGCGTGGTACGTGTCATGAGCAGCGATGCCCGTGATGAGTGTCAGGATCGACGTTTCACCACCCGCTGCCGGTTTGTTCAACTGATCAGGAGAAAGCGACTGGATGACCGCAACCAGCGATCGATGAGTCTCCGTGAGCAGTTCGACTGAGTCGTCCCATGCGGACTGATCCTGGCATCCGGGAACTGGTCGTTCGAACCAGTTCGACCCCTTCAACGAAAACGAACCTCGCTTTTCACCTGTGAGTCGCCTTCTGACGGTGTACTTCCAGTAGGCACAGTGAAGCACATGCTCCCAGATGTTGTGACGCTCAGGCTGAGGACGCCAAGAAACGTGCTTGAAAGTCAGACCGCGAATCGATCCTTTCAGATTCGTTCCGTGCCACGATTTGCGTTCAAACGCTTCGTTCAGAATCCGAACCAGAAGCTCAACGGAATCCATCATGGGGGATGCCCTCTACTTAGAACATTCTTTCCGAGATCCAGTGGTCTCGTTCAAATACGTGGATGAATCGCCCGGCATACGCCGATCGATTTCTGGGTTGAAAAACTCGCCCCCAGTCGGCTCGCCCGACTGGAGCGAACGGCTCGCAAGCTAGCAGATCGCAACAACGCGAATCAACAGCTCCCCGACGGGCTTGCCCCGTCTGAAGCCACGGTTCGCAGGCTACTCGGGAACCTGATTCCCCACCCTTGCCCGACGGGAGCGTGCGGTCGACCTGGCTAGATCGCAACAACACGAATCAACGGCTCCCAAATGGAGCGGCCATTTGGTACCCATGCAAATGAATAAAGAACAAAGAACGAGGAACCAACAACCAACAACCAAGAACCAATGCTCATTGAACAGTGTTTTGAGCGGCGAAGCAGCGCCAGCAAATAGCCTCGGGCGCAAGCCCGAGGAACAGCGTGATCGAAATCCGATCAGCCGCGAAGCGGCGACAGCACGAAACCAGGATCTGATGGATCAAGGATCAAGGTGGATAAGGTAATTCGCCCTGACTTGTTACGATTCAGGCCCACTTTGTCTCTCGGCGCCTTGGCGAGACCGACCGTGACGTGTGTTCTGGATCTCGCGAAGGCGCAAAGGCGCGAAAGAGATTGTCGTTCCCATCGTGGCCATCGAGATTCGGGCCATGCTCCGCCATTTACCTACGGCCTAGTTCGTTTTGTCAGTGCTACTGCAACAAACTCCTGATTGGCAGCATGCCCTGAGTTCTTATCCGGGTGCAGCGGAACTGGAGGTTGTCGTGCTGTTTTCCTGTGCTCAGTTTCGGCTAGCGCCTCAGGCTCAGGACGAAAAGAAATCAAGCCGCGTGGCACCGTTCTCACCTGCGTTCTTCTCCGAGCCACTGCCCTTCCCACACACTTCGCGCCTTAGCGCCTTCGCGAGAACCAATTCCAATTCGACCTGACATCCCCGCTCGCCGAGTGTTGGGACCGAAAGAAACGAAGGAAGGAGTGACGGAACGTAGCCATGACGCACTCAGACGCAGAAGCTCTCTCGCAAGCCACAGTGCCACAAGTCCTTGCGCCGAGCCATCAAGGTGGATGGCACCGTTTTCGATCTGGCACCGTTTTCGAACTGCACCGTTTTCGATCTCGCAAATATAGACAATCCCCGCACCTACTCTTGAGGAGAATTGTTCCGGCAGGGTGACCAGGGTATCGTGGGCGCGGCGATGAAGATTTGTTTTTGCCGCTGGCTTTGAACATGGCGACCGCGCTGGCGGCACAAGGTTGGAATGATTGCAATGAAGACACCGTGGCTGCAGGCGGTTCTGGGAAATCTGTGTCCCCTGAAGCTGTCCTCGCGCCGACGGCGATGGAAGCCTGCGACAGAACTTCTTGAATGTCGCCAGATGCTGACAGCTCCCGACATCAACATTGCCAGTTTGCTGCCCACGAATGGTGGCAACGGGAGTGCGGGTGTCTCGGTCTTTGGGATTGATGGCCAGGACGACAGCGGATACGGCGTCTCCGAGATCGGTGATCTGAATGGCGACGGAATCAGCGACATCATCATTGGAGCGAGAGATGCTGACGGTCTGCAGAACTCGACATTGGACTCAGGCGAGAGTTATGTCGTATTCGGTCGAACGAACTGGGATACGTCTCCGGCGTTGAAGCTTTCCGACCTCGATGGGACCAACGGATTCGTCCTGTCCGGGGCCGCACGGAATGACTACAGCGGGCAGTCGGTTGCGGGAATCGGCGATTTCAATGGTGACGGCTATGATGATGTCGCCATTGGCGCGTTCAATGCTTTCGGTCACGGAGACACTTATGTCGTCTTTGGCAAACAGAACTGGAGTTCGACACCGGTCCTCAATCTGATCTCTCTGAATGGCACAAATGGCATTACGATCTCAGGCAGAGATCGAAACGATGAAATGGGAGGCAGGGTTGCCAGTGCCGGCGACTTCAATGGTGATGGGTATTCTGATCTGCTCATTTCTGCAAAGAGTGGCAGTGGACCGATCAACGACTCGGTGACTCAAAGCGCAGGCGAATGCTACGTCGTGTTCGGCGCGCCCTCGTGGAATTCGACGCCCGTTCTGAATGTGTCGAGTCTGAACGGGCAGAATGGAGTCACATTCTATGGGACAGATGGATTCGATGTTTTCGGATCATCTATCGGGGGGCTTCTGGACTTCAATGGTGATGGCTTTGATGATGTTGCTGTCGGGGCTGTCGGGGATGATGGTCCTCTGAACGCCAGATCATCTGCGGGAGCAGTCTATGTCTTCTTTGGCCGCTCGGACTGGTCATCGACACCGATATTGATCGCCAGCGACCTGAATGGCTCCAGCGGTTTTGTCTTCTACGGACAGGACGTTGGTGACCTTGCCGGGATTGCCGTGAATGGAGCCGGTGACGTCAATGGAGACGGCTATTTTGATTTGATCGTCGGCGCTTCTTATGGTGACGGGCCGGGGAATGCTGCGGATGGAAGCGGCGAAGTCTATGTTGTCTTCGGAAAGGCAAACTGGACAGCGACGCCGTCACTGCAGGCCAGCAACCTGAACGGCCAGAACGGCTTCACGCTCTGGGGAGCTGACAGCCTCGACGAAGCAGGAACTGCTGTCTCATCCGCCGGCGATGTTGACGAAGATGGGTTTGATGACTTGCTGGTCGGAGCGTTTGTCGCAGACGGTCCGGATAATCTGACGACTGCCGCGGGAGAATCGTATGTCGTCTTTGGCAAGGCAGACTGGTCCTTAACGGCCACCCTTAGCCTTTCGAATCTTGACGGCACAAATGGCTTCCGTGTCTTCAGTGCTCAGGCCGGTGATGAAACCGGGTTCGCAGTCAACTCGGGAGGAGATTTCAATAACGACGGCTACCACGACTTCCTGATCGGAGCAAGGCACGGGAACGGAATCACAAACCTGATCGCCGATGCCGGCGAAACACACGTCATCTTCGGGAAGAACTTCTTCGGAACGGGTGTGGGTAGTCCGACAGGTAACGGCGATCAGATATCCGGATCCGGAGCAGACGATCTGATTCGAGGGCTGTCGGGCAGCGACAATCTCTTTGGATTTGGAGGCAAGGATGTAATTCTGGGTGGCCCGGGCGATGACATGATCGCCATCAGTTCGCTGTCATTTCAGCGAATCGATGGAGGTACGGGGTTCGATACGCTGCGTATCGATATCCCAGACGCAGTCATCGATTTGACTCAGATGTCCGCCAGTCGGCTGTCGGAAACTGAAGCCATCAACCTTCGGGGAAACGGAATTTCGACCCTCATCCTGAATCCATGGGATGTCTCTTCTCAGGTTGGTCGATCCAATCTGCTGCGAGTATTTTGTGATGCTGGCGAAATCCTTCAGATTGGATCGAATTGGGTTCGCTCGGGCTCTGCAACATTTAATGGCGAGTCCTTTGCGGTCTATGTTTATGGTGGCCTGAAGCTTCAGATTCCGGAAGCTGCCGCTGCTCCAGTGATCTCACTCTCTGCGTCCGCGATCTCCATTCAGGAAGGTGGCGGAACAATGAACTTCACGGCGACCATCCCGGCAACTGTCACATACCCTGTGACTGTGCTCCTCGGATTCAGCGGAACAGCCGTGGCTGGCAGTGACTACAGCATCTCCTCTCGTCAGATCACGATTCCGGCAGGACAACGAAGTGGCTCCGTTCAGATTACCGGGCTGCCGGACACACTGCCGGAAGGCAACGAGACAATTGTGGTCGACATCGTCTCGTCATCGAATGCCGTTGAATCGGGAACGCAGCGAGTGACCGCCTATCTGACCGCGCTTTCAGCTCCCGTGATTCTGACTCCTGCGGCAGTCACGATGCTGACTCAGCCAAAGATCTCATGGGCCGCAGTGCCGAATGCGCTGTCGCATGATGTGTGGCTGAACAACCAGACGACGGGCGTCGCACAGGTGATTCGTCAAACCGTCACCACACTGGAGCTGACTCCTCAGACGCCGCTGGGAATCGGCCGGTACAATTTATGGATCAGATCATTAGGAGCCGGACCGGAAGCGTCACTGTTCTCTGCTCAGTATAACTTTCGAATCACGACGCCGGCTGAGTTCCAGTCTGTGGCACGGTATCAGACCAGTGCAAAGCCAACGATCAGCTGGAAGTCACTGCCAGGCGCCGCCAGCTATGACTTCTGGCTGGATTATCGAACCGGGCAAACGAGCCAGTATGTGAGAGCGACATCCGTTTCCGGAACATCGTGGACGGCGCCCTCCGACCTTCCCATGGGAGAATACCGAGCCTGGGTCCGAGGCCTTGATGCAAAAGGTGAACCGGCTTCATGGTCAGTCGCCGTCGACTTTCTGGTCTTGCCAACGGTGAGTCCGCTGACTCCGGGGCCAGCGACGTTTGATCGCACGCCGACGTTTTCGTGGCAACCTGTGCTCGGCGCGTCCAGTTACGAGTTTCGACTGACGGATGCCAATAATGGCACAACGATTCTCAGTCAGAATGGTCTGTCGACCGCTTCATTCACGCCAGGACAGAACCTACTGGTGGGTACATACCGCTGGTCAGTCGTTGCCGTCAACAGCCTGGGATTCAAGAGTCAGCAGGCGACGGCCAACTCATTGATGGTCGGCGGACGCCCATCCGTACTGACGCCATTGGCGTCAACGAATGACTCAACACCCGACTTTACGTGGACGATTGTCGATGATGCGGCCACATACGAACTGTTTGTCAGCCGCATTGATGTGCCCGCGACAGGCGTCATTAATGTGAAGAATCTCACCAATGCCCGCTATACCCCGGTCACTTCCCTGCCGATCGGGACGTATCGAATCTGGGTGCGAGCGATCAGCACCACAGGTGAGATCAGCTCGTGGAGCTTGCAGCGCGACTTTCAGGTGACGGCCTAAGGCGAGACTGATTCTGGAATCCGGTGGGGAAATCGGGCTCATCTATTTGCCGAGTATTGGGAACGAAAGAAGGAGTGATGGAACGCGGCCACGATGCACTCAGGCGTAGATGCGATGGATTTCTCGCAAGCTACATTGCCAGTAGTCTTTACGTCGAGGGATAAAGGTGGATGGCACCGTTCCCGAGAAACGAAGATGCGGTTGACGAAAATGGCGGTCAGCCGATCCCAAAGGAAAAACTCTTCGAAATGGGCAATGAGATGCTCGATCTAGTTGAGAGCTTTCATGGCGACAAGCCAATTCCACGATAGGCAACGTAATGCTTACAGACGATGAGATCTACACTCTTGCAAAACGCGCCCTGGAACGACGAAGGAAATGGCGACCGAGTACGTGGGCGTTTGAAGATGCTTTGATTTCGCAGGCGACGACAACACTGGCGGAATCTTGCACAGACATTGTTCTCACCTTGGAACGGGATCCCACAAAGAGTTACGTTCAAATTGCACGCGAAATTGGAAATGTTTCTGCACGGGGGCTGGAAAGGGTCACATTTCAAGCATTCGCAGCCCGTGGCCTTGTCAAGGAGTTCGCGGCTGATTCGCTTGTGAGGTACATTCACTACAAATCTCCGAATGGATGGCCTAGTCTCCCGCAGAGAGATTTGAATCTTAAATTCTCCGGCTGGGTCAGCAATATTGTAGATATGACCATGGATGAGACACGGATTGTCGCGGCCGCCAAGACCGTTCGCGACTTGGTTTTTATTGCCCCGCCCGAATCTGGATGGCTGCCAAACGGGGTCAGTGACCCCATAATCTCGCAGGTGATAGATAAGTTCTGGACGTGATGGAGTTGGTTGCGGCTGCTGATGTGGCTCGAAACAGTGGGGGGATCGCCTGCGACCAGTGCAGAAGTCCTCGTCGATCCATTCGGCGGAACACACGTGCCGCCAGGCTTCAACACTCACCCCGGATCTGGATATCTGGGGCCATACCCCCTTGCCGGACGTCGAGAACTACTCCACGCGATTTGGAATTGCCGTCACTCACGAACAAACAGCCCGAGAGAACCTCGGGGTACACAGTCGACAGCAATTGACCAAAGCGGATGTCTTTCTCGGAACACTCTTTCCGAAATCCAGTAGACTCGTTCAAATGCGTGAATGAATTACTTGGCGCATGCCTATCGATTTCTGGATTCGCCGCTGATCGTTGCAGGAACTGCCCTGCCCGACTGGTTGAGCGTTGTGGATCGTAAGGTCAGGTTGCGAACGCGACGAGTGTTGCCGATGCTGGATCAGCTGGATGGCAGTGATCGCCAAGTGGCCGAAGGTGCCCTGCAGCATCTTCGAGACGACGACACGTTTCATAACTGCCCGGCGTTCGTCATGCTGGAAGCTGAGCTGTCAGTGAGATTCCGGCGGATCATTCCGGATCCGTATGATCACCGTCCTCCGTTCCTTGGCCATATTGTCACAGAACTCCTTCTGGATGCATGGCTGACGGAACAATGCCCGGAATGGCTGGATCGGTACTATCAGGTGCTGGAAGATGTCTGTCCGCTGGAACTGCAGCGAGTCGTCAATCGGCTGGCATCCCGGGAGACAGATCGACTGGCCCCGTTTGTCACTCAATTCCTGGCGGCACGCGTTCTTTATGATTATCAGGACGATCAACGCCTGCTGACTCGCTTGAATCAGGTCCTGCGCCGAGTCACACTGCCGCCGCTGGATGAGCAGTGCATCAGCGTTCTGCGCGACGCGAGAGCGATTGTGTGGCGCCATGCTGAGGAGATGCTGGCGGCTGTCGAAGTCGTCGAAGGGATTCCGCAGGCCTGACAGGAATTGAAAAGTTCCTGCCCGCTGTGCCTGACGGCTCGCTGATTTTTCCCTGCTCACGTCTCAACTCACGACCTGTTCCCGTTCAAAGGACCCACGCGATGAAATACGGCATGAACCTGCTGCTCTGGACTTCCGGTGTCACGGAAGCTCACTTCCCCCTTCTGACGAACCTGAAGGAATGGGGCTTTGACGGTGTGGAACTGCCGATGTTCGATCTCAACCCGGATCACTTCCGAAAGATCGGCGCAGAGCTGACGAAGAATGGTCTTGAATCGACGGCCGTCACCGTGTGCACGCCGGAAGAAAATCCTATTGGCGAAACCGCTGCGGTTCGACAGGCGGGACTCGAACGACTGAAGAAAGCGATCGACTGCTGTCATGCGGCTGGCGCGACGAAGCTGTGCGGTCCGATTCACTCAGCGCTCGGACACTTCTCTGGTGCAGGTCGTACTCAGGACGAATGGAATCGAGCAAAGGAAGTTCTGTCGCAGGCTGGCGATCATGCCAAGGCTGCTGGTGTGACTCTGGTGGTCGAGTATTTGAACCGATTCGAATGCTACTTCCTGAACTGTGCCGCCGATGATGCTCAGTTCTGTCGCGAAGTGAATCATCCGAACGTAAAAATGATGTACGACACGTTCCATGCGAACATTGAAGAGAAGTCGATTACTCAGGCGGTCAAAGCCTGTGCCGACCAGCTCGTGCACGTTCACATTTCGGAGAACGACCGATCAACTCCAGGTGAAGGCGGAGTCAACTGGGACGAATCCTTCAGCGCACTGAAGAGCGTGAACTATGACGGCTGGCTGATGATCGAAGCATTCGGTCTGGCCCTGCCGGATCTCGCCGCTGCGACTCGCATCTGGCGTCGCATGTTCCCATCAGAAGAATACCTCGCGAAGAACGGCCTGAAGTTCATGAAGACTCGCTGGGAAGGCAAGTAGTCTGAACATTGAAGATGGCTCGAAGCCCCGGCGTGCGTCCGCGCTCGTAGTGGAACTCGAGTGCTCCGGCAGAACAACGAAGAGTGGTTCGTCATTCCCGCGCAGGCGGGAACCTAGCTTTCAACGTTCTGGGTTCCCGCCTGCGCGGGAATGACGGCTAAATCCAAGTTATTGATGTGAAAAACCACTGGCGAGTTCCACTTCGGATGAGAGGCAAGGAACTCTGGCGAGTTCCACTACGAATCAGTTTTCCCTTTGAATCACTTCGGCAAGGTATCTGATATGAAGCGCACCCTTTGCGTTCTCCTGTTGTGTTCTGCTGTCTGCCTCGGACCATCCACGTCGTTCGCAGATGAAAATGCGGGCAACTTCTCCGCGTTGTCAGCAGATAAGGCGGGAGCGGATTTCAAGTACCAGGGCGAGTATGCCGGGGCGATCAAGACGAACGAAGGCGAAGTCAAGATTGGCCTGCAGGTGATTGCCGAAGGCCAGGGCAAGTTTGCGTGGGCCGCGTACATGGGCGGTCTGCCAGGCGAAGGCTGGGACGGCAACACACCACTCCGAGGCGCGGGCGAACGTCAGGGCGATATGGCCGTGATGAAAGGTGATACGGGACGCGGCGAGATTCGTGAAGGGAGCCTGGTGATCTTCTCCAACGAGAATCAGCGCATCGGCGAGCTGGCGAAAGTGACTCGAGTCTCTTCAACTCTTGGCCGCAAGCCTCCGGAAGGTGCGATCGTTCTGTTTGATGGAACGACGGCCGACAATTTCGAAGGCGGCAAGATGTCGGACGACAAGCTTCTGATGCAGGGCGTGACCAGCAAAGAAAAATTCGGCAGTGCGGAAGTGCACGTCGAATTCCTTCTGTCCTACATGCCGAATGCTCGCGGTCAGGGACGCAGCAACAGTGGTTTGTATCTGCAGGGACGTTACGAAGTGCAGATGCTGGATTCCTTCGGCCTGACTGGCGAACAGAATGAATGCGGCGGTGTGTATTCGATCTCCAAACCAAAACTCAACATGTGTTATCCACCGTTGAGCTGGCAGACGTATGACGTCGAATTCCATGCGGCCAAATTTGGAGCAGACGGCAAGAAGACGACCGACGGCTGGATGACAGTGAAGCATAATGGTGTCGTGATTCATGAGAAGTTGAAGCTGACTCATGCAACAACCGCAGCACCTGTCGCAGAAGGACCAGAGAATGGTCCGATCTATCTACAGGACCACGGCAATCCAGTTCGTTATCGCAACATCTGGGTCAAGCCGCTTGCGGAATAGTGGTTTGTCGGAGCTGTGAAGAACCGTTCGTCATTCCTGCGCAGGCGGGACCCCAGAGTGTGGAAAGCTGGGTTCCCGCCTGCGCGGGAATGACGGATGAGCCCAATTTGTTGATTTGAAAAACCAACGCCCCGAAAGCCTTCCCATCATGAATCGGCCAATGAGTAGTTTCGCAGCGTCTGTTTTTCTGAGTGTCATCGCTCTGAGTGCATCGGCGTTTGCTCAGGACGATGGCTGGAAAGTTGTC
>JAEUII010000109.1 GCA_016795145.1 Planctomycetaceae bacterium | reverse complement strand
AGGAACAAATCGTCCGGGCGAGGAATCTTGTTAATGAACTGCTGCTTGAACATCGAGCAGCGCAAGGCTGGTGGGAAGGCAAGCTTTCGACTTCTGCACTTTCCACAGCAACGGCTGTGATGGCCCTCTTGAAGGCGTACGAAACATCGCCGAATTCTGAAGCCTCGCAAACGTGGAGAAAGCTGATTCGAGGCGGGCTGCACTGGCTGGCGACGAACCAGAATTCGGACAGCGGCTGGGGCGACACGGTACTGAGCATCAGCAACATTTCCACGACGATGCTCGTGCATGGAACTCTGCGAAAAGCAATGCAGTATTGTTCGGAATGCGTCGCGCCGGAGGACCGGGAAATCGTTCAGCGAGCGATGGAAAGTTCGGGTGAATACTGTCGCAAAGCCGGAGGAGCGGAAGCGGTCGTCAAGCGATATGGCAAGGATCGAACATTCTCCGTTCCCATCCTGACTCACTGTGCACTTGCCGGAATAGTCGACTGGAAGCACGTCATTCCGTTGCCGTTTGAGCTGGCCTGTATTCCACATCAGCTTTATGCAACGGTGCGAATGCCGGTTGTTAGTTACGCGTTGCCCGCGCTGATTGCGATCGGGCAGGTGATCTTTCATCATCAGTCACACTGGAACCCGGTACTTCGCTGGATCCGCCGCCGTTCCATCGCACCATCATTGCGAGTACTCGAGTCGATTCAGCCACCGAATGGAGGCTTCCTGGAAGCGACGCCGTTGACCAGCTTTGTCTGCATGAGCCTGATTGGCTGCGGACTACTTGAACATTCGGTGACACAGAAATGTTTGAAGTTTATTGAAGCGTCCGTGCGAGAAGACGGCAGCTGGCCGATCGATACGAATCTCACCACCTGGGTGACAACTCTAAGCGTCAATGCGTTGGCATCGTCCGGTGATCGGATAGGACCGCAGTTGAACGCTGGAGACAAAGATGTCGTTCGTGAGTGGCTGCTTTCGCAACAGTATCGGGAAGTTCATCCATATACTCACGCGGCACCTGGGGGCTGGTCGTGGACGGATTTGCCTGGAGGAGTACCGGATGCTGACGATACTCCTGGGGCGATGCTGGCATTGCTGAACCTTCGAGAAGCGAATGAGCAGTTTTCCCCCCGAGAATTGGATGCTTTGACCTTATCCGCCAGATGGTTGCTGGACCTTCAGAACCGAGATGGCGGATGGCCAACGTTTTGTCGCGGCTGGGGAACACTTCCGTTTGACCGCAGTTCAAACGACTTGACCGCTCATGCACTGAGAGCGCTTGTGTTGTTGCAGGAACGGTTATCGAAATCCGGCCAGGCGTCCGCGCTGACGGGTCTCGCTGACCGGATTCCGCGTGCCCGGCGGAAAGGACTGGCATACCTTGAGCGATCTCAGCGGGCAGATGGATCGTGGCTACCCTTGTGGTTCGGCCACCAGTTCAACCAGGATGATGAGAATCCGTTGTATGGAACGAGTCGGGTCATTCGGGCGCTGAGCGAGCTGGGGCTCCATGAATCTGCCATGACGGTGAAGGGAGCTGAGTGGCTCCTGAGGAACCAGAATGCCGATGGCGGGTGGTCAGCTCGACTGGGATTGGCCAGTTCGGTGGAGGAAACGGGCCTGGCTCTTGACAGTCTTGTCCACATTTCGAACGCACAGGGTGCGGTGGATCGCGGAGCGACCTGGTTGGCTCAGCAGGTGTATGAAGGAACAGTCAAAAATCCGAGCCCAATTGGATTCTACTTCGCCAGACTCTGGTATTTTGAAGAGCTTTACCCGATCATATTTGCCGCCGCGGGGTTAAACCGCTGGGTCTCTGTGCGAAGCCGCACAGGATCTGGAAAGCCTTCCTGAGGGGCATTGGGATTCTTCCCGTGTTCCACAGAATTCCTGATTGTTGAAGCTCGTCAGGCGGCTGATGCGGCAATGATGTACTGGGAAGTTGCGGGAGAATTCCCCGACCCTGGGCCCACCAGGTGAAGAAGTGAAGATGACCGGATGTGCTGCTGTTCCGGCTAACAGCAGGCTTTACCGGCTTGAATCAGATAGAGACGATCGCAGAGATCGGAGAAGTGCCTGTGTCCATTGTTCAAGCTCACAATGAATTGGCAGATGAGGAACCGATTCGTCCAGAGTTTCCTCAGGAAACCATCATCGACGATGACGATCCCGCGCCGGTGAAGAAGAAGGGCAAGCGACGCAGCACGACTCATTTGAAGATTGTCCCGGAGACCCTGGAACTTCGCGAGAAGGTCAAGTTTGCCGCGGAAGAGTTTGCCAGAGGGCTGGATCGCAGTCGCGCGTTTACTCGTGACGAGCTGGAAAAGCATGGCCGAGCACTTTTGGAGCAGATGGGGCTCCCGGAGAAGTACCTTGGCTTTTCCATGGTGATGATTGGCAATTATTTCTGGAAGCAGCAGTTCCTTGCCATTCCGTTCAGCCGTCGAATGCTTTTGTTGCCTCATTGTTTGAAGCACGCGGAAGGCTGTCCCGCTGAATACACTCAGTTCGGTCTGGATTGTGAACGCTGTGGGGCGTGTTCGATCGCTGACTACAAGGTTCGAGCCGAGCAGCTTGGCTACAAAGTGCTTGTGGCCGAAGGTTCTCCGGTTGTTTTGAAGATCATTGTTTCGGGATACATCGACGGGATCCTGGGTGTTGCCTGTTTGAACGTGCTCGAGAAAGCCATCGACAAGGTTCTGATTGCCGGTGTTCCGTCGTACGCTGTTCCGCTGCATTCCGGCGATTGTCTCAATACGAAGCTTGACGAGTCGTGGGTTTGGGAAGTGCTCGATAAGTACGAGCCGCTTCCGCAGAAGCCGACGACGAGTTATGTGCCGCTAATGCGTGCGTCGTCAAAAGTGTTTGAAGACGAATTCGAACGGCTGTTGCCTCGGATTCGCACCAAGGACGAATCACGGCGAGGAACCCCTGTTGCGTGCACCGAAGAGATTGCGTACGACTGGCTGAAGAATGGTGGGAAGCGGTTTCGGCCCTTTATGACTCTGGCCGCGTGGTATGCCGCGTCAGGCAAGGGTGTGTTGACCACTGGTGATCCGACGCCCGAGATACCAGACGGAGTTGCTCGCGTTGCGATGGCGATCGAAGCATTTCACAAGGCTTCGCTCGTTCATGATGATATTCAGGACAATGACCAATACCGCTATGGGAAAGAGACGCTGCACCGTCGGTATGGTTCTGGTCAGGCAATCAACATTGGAGATTACCTGATTGGGATCGGTTATCGGCTGATTCACGCGGCCCGAGATCTAGATTCCAACGCCGCGCTGGACGTGCTGAACAGTATGTCGACCGCACACATTCGATTGTGTGACGGTCAGGGAGCGGAAATGGCGTTTCAGGAGAAGCCCGACTGGAATCTGACGCCGCTTGATGCCCTGCAAATCTACTCGCTGAAGACATCGCCGGCGTTTGAAGCCGCTCTGTACGCGGGGCTCAGGATGGCGGGTCATCCACTCGCCACCACTGACGTGATTGCTCAGTTTTGTCGCCACACTGGCGTCGCGTTTCAGATCCTGAATGACCTGAAGGACTGGCAGGGCGACACCGACAACAAACTGGTCGCAGGTCAGGACGGCATGGCACTTCGTCCGACGATTTTGCTGGCCCTTGCGATGAAGGATGGGTCGGACGAGCAGAAGCGAGAGCTAAAAGACCTGTTGACGAATTCCACAGATGCGACGAATCGTCACGCTCGGCTGGAAAAAGTCCGGTCAATTTTCCAGGCCTGCGATGTGTTCGAAAAAGCTGAGATTCTGGTCGAACGGACTCGTGAGAAAGCGGAGTCAATCGTCGAGGCGATTGAAGATGTCAATGTGCGAGATCTGCTTCGGTTCTTCACGGAAACGATTCTTGCCCGCGATTTGCCACCGACGAACCTGGAAGCCAATCCAGGGATCCTGGTGGAGCTCAATACGGTCACGAACGGAAGTCGCAGTTTGTTGCCCGTTCTCGGAGGCATCAGTATGGCCGCCAGCACCTGCGCCACGACCGGCGTTCCAGGGTAGTTCCAGGCCAGAGTTTTGGCTTTGCTGAAGCTCAGTTCGCGGTGGTTTATTCGTTAGGTTTTGAGTTCGAAATCGGCCCGGCCTTTTGAATTCAACTGGTCTGTCCACATGTCGTTTTCGTTGGGAAACACCGTGTGGAAATCGCGTCCTTCGTGGGCCTCAACGCACCGATCTGCAGGCGGGGCAATCAGCGGGTGAGCTTCACGGCTGTACGGGTTATGACGTGCTGTTTCCCTTCGGTGGAAACGCATTGTTGGTTGGTTGCAGACGCAATTTTGTTTTGTCATGATCCTGAAGACTCCTTGGGAGTCCATGTTCTGAGTATCAGATTCGAATGATATCGCGTTGTTCAGGACATTTTGACCACAGTTGCCGTCAGGAAGGGTGCACTGTTCGTGCCTGCCATTGACTGACATGGACTGATTCAGCGATTTTGCAGGTGCGTTTTCAATGATGTTCGCTTCGCAAACGCTAGCTGATTTTTTCGGTGGGTTGATGCCTGCCTGGGCAGCGGAAAGCGGTTACCAGTATGTGCTGGCCGCTGTTTTGCATGCCGTGCTGCTCGTTCATGCGTTCGCATTGTCGCCGTTTGCGTTCATTTGGCTGGAACGAAAGGTCTCCGGCCGAATTCAGGACCGCCTCGGCCCAACCCGCGTTGGTGGCTTGTTCGGCTGGCTTCAATCCCTTGCTGATGGGATCAAGCTGGTTCAAAAAGAAGACCTCTGTCCGCCGGCCGCGGATTCGCTGCTGTTTCGTTCTGCCCCGTATTTTGTGTGCGTAGCGTCTTTCGCAGCATTCATGGTTCTGCCCTTCAGTTCTGGGTGGGTGGCAGTTGCGGCAGATTGCGGGCTCTTCATCATCCTCGCGATTTTGTCACTTGAAGTCTTCGGCATCATCATGGCTGGGTACTCAAGCGGTTCCAAGTGGTCGCTGTTCGGCGGGATGCGAGAAGCTGCTCAGATGGTGAGCTATGAAATCCCGCTAGCCATTTGTGCGTTGGTTCCAGTCATCGCTGCTGGTTCGCTCAACCTTGGTGAGATCGGCGAGATGCAGCGAGGCGGGATGCACAACTGGTTCCTGTTTCATGATCCATTTGCGTTCATTGCATTCTTCGTTTACTTCGTTGTTGCGACAGCAAGTTGTAAGCGAGCACCGTTCGACCTGGCTGAAGCGGAGAGCGAGCTTGTCGGTGGTTTCCATACCGAATACAGCGGCATGCGATGGTCGTTCTTCTTCATGGGTGAATATGCCAGCATGTTCGCAGTTTGCGGCATCGCTTCGATCCTGTTTCTGGGTGGCTGGAATACTGGAATCCCGGGGATTGACAACGCTCTGTATGCGGCTCGAAACGCATCCGCGAATGGCGAGGGATCCGCGATTGTCGGGTACTTGGCGAATGTGATTGG
>JAEUII010000032.1 GCA_016795145.1 Planctomycetaceae bacterium | reverse complement strand
GCAATCATTGTGGCGACGGCCGGGCTGGATGGCTCCATGGCGAAACGCCGCAACTCGCTTTCCTGAAAGATTCGGTCTCGACAGAACTGCTCTCGTTCGGCTGTCAGGATTTCTCGTTCCTCTGCGATTCCCGCTTCCGTCTGCCGCAACACCTCCGCCTGCAGGCTGCGATCCAGGCCGATACTGCGAATCTGTTCAATGACCGCTTCCTCGATTTCTGAGGCCGGCAGAGTCGGCTGCGGGCACTCTTTATGCCCGGCGCTGTTGGCACGTCCGCATGTGTAGTACCGATAAAGCTTCTCTTTCCGCTGTGTGAATGTGTGAGTCATCATGCGATCGCAGGATTTACAACGCAGGAGTCCTCGCAGCAATGCACCATATTTGTTCCGGACATCTTTGCCTCCAGTGCGTCCATTCAATCGCAGGGTCGATTGTACCTGCTGGAAAACTGTCTCATCGATAATCGCCGGATGCTCTCCGGCAAAGCGTTCGCCATTATGGACAACCAATCCGATGTAAATCGGGTTTGTCAGAAACGAATACAGGGCATTCTTGTCGAATGGTCTCCCGCCGCGCGGCACGTCACGCTTGGTCGTCCAGCTCTTGTTGTTCATTCCCTTTTCAGCGAGTCGCTGCACCACTGGCAGCAACGAACCCAGTTCCAGATACCACTCGAAGATCTTCCGAACCTGTGCCGCTTCTTTCACATTCACAACCAATTTCGGACTGGGATTCGACCGATCCACATCATACCCCAGAACCGGAATCCCGCCGGCCCATTTTCCTTTGCGACGCTGAGCTGCCAGTTTGTCGCGAATGCGTTCTCCGATGATCTCTCGTTCGAACTGCGCGAAAGACAGGAGAATGTTGAGCGTCAGACGGCCCATTGAGTGCGTGGTGTTGAACTGCTGGGTGACCGAGACGAACGAGACATTGTGCTTTTCAAATGTCTCCATGACGCGGGCGAAGTCCATCAGCGAACGGCTGAGGCGATCCACCTTGTAGACCACAACGCAGTCGATCTTTCCATCCCTGATGTCGGCCAGCATTCGCTGCAGTCCGGGACGTTCCACATTGCCACCGGAAAAGCCGCCGTCATCATAGAGCGTCGGCAGACAAACCCAGCCCTCATGTTTCTGGCTGGCGATGTAGGCTTCTGCGGCCTCTCGTTGTGCGTCGAGCGAATTGAATTCCTGATCCAGCCCGTCTTCAGTCGATTTGCGGGTGTAGATCGCACAGCGGATCTTTGTTTCCGATGACTTCACCGGAGGTTTTGCCCGGCCCATTACTTCGTCCTCAATCCGAAGAACCGGTACCCGTTGCAGTGCGATCCCGTGATGACCTTGGCGACGGCCGAGAGCGACCTGTATCGCTGGCCCTCGTACTCGAAGCCATCAGAGTGCACCTGAACTTCAATCCTCTTTCCTTTGTAATCGCGATAGATCGGCGTTCTGCTGGCCGGCAATCGTCGATCGACGGACGGCTCCGTCCGGTGTCGTTTCTCCGCCGGTTTGACGCTGACCGCCGGGGAACGCTGCGCGGGCATCAAGCGAACATCAGCATCTGCGGCCAATTCCGAGGCCCGCTGCCTGGCACGTTCACTCAGACTGCCGCCCTTGAGCGACTGCAGTCTCCAGAGAATCTTGCGAATCAGCCAGACTCGGTTCCGCGACCGAGGTGCCTCGCCATAGACGCTCACAAACCGTTCGTGCAGCTTGCTCACCGGCAGCTGGTGCAGTGCTTCGGATTCAACATCAACCTCGTTCGCCATCATTCCGCGTCTCCCCGTCTTTCTGATTTCCGCGCAGCATCAAGCGTTGTTCGTTTACCTGGGGCTGCTTCGCCTACTCGTTCGACAGACCCGAACCGTCGGATACGCGGGACACACTGAGCCGTTTTTCGAGAACGAGTTCAACTCTGTTCGAAACGTCAGTGCTCAGAACTTTGGAATTCTGTTCATCCCGCAGAATTCGGCGGACCGCCAGTGCCAGAATTGCCGCCACTCCTCGGCGTCGCTCTTCAGCAGCGAGAGATTTTTTGTTGCGTACCTTCATCCCGGATCTGCCTTCCTGCCGACTGCGTTTCACCAGTTCCTGCAGAAAGTGATATATGCCGTCGCCGGGTTATGTGTCCGGGATTCTGTTGCACTGAACCGTCTTTGCAACAACTGTGTTGCTGCCTTACTGGCATTCTTAACCAGAGCAAAGCGGTTACCTTTCGACATGAATGCACGATGTTCGCGTTCAATCGTTGAAGGTCAGTTGCTCCCGCAGGTCGATCTCACGGAGCGGAATTGCAGATTCGTTCGCCAGCTTTGGCGTTGTCAACCAACGCATGGCCGAACTAGTCTTGCAGTTGCCCACCAAATCCGACCACGAGTTCGGGGCGAACGCGGCTTTGAATGGTCGCGCGATGCTTTTCGAGGCGACGAGCCGCTTCCGCCACATTGCCAGAACGGGCGAACACGAGCGAGCAGTACTGCTCAAGGAGTTCGTCAAACGAAAGCGATGATCGCCGCACCGCATCCACGAACTTGTCGAGCGGGGTTAGCGCAGCGGAGGACACTGAGTTCAACACGGGCAACTCGCGCGGTATGGCCAGTGGATGGTACTCCCCGCGAACCATGACGTTGCGCACGCACTGCTCCAACTCACGAAAATTTCCCGGCCACGCATAGCCCAGTCCTAATTCTGGTGAGCGCTCAATCCAAGAGACCGTGAGCCGCGAAAGCCATTCCAGATGCTCCAGGGTGGCCTTCTCTCCAAGGCATCGGCTGGCGACTAATTCTACCAGGACCGGCAGGTCATCGGGGGAATCATCGAGTTGTTCACGCAGTGATGGCGTGTGAATCACATCGGAACAAAGCCGGAAATAGAGGTCTTGCCGAAAGCGGCCGCCCGAGATCTCAGCCCCCAGGTTCCGGTTGGTGGCTGCTATCATTTTGCCGTGAAACCGTCGCGGCTCTGTTTCGCCGACGCGATGAAACTCGCGGCTATGCAGCACGCGAAGCAGCTTGACTTGTACCGCATGATCGAGTTCACCGATCTCATCAAGAAACACGCTGTGTCTCGGCTGACACAGTTCGAACCAGCCGGCCCGATCCTTCACTGCGCCAGTGAAGGCCCCTGCACAGTGACCAAACATCTCCGATTCAATCAGGTCACGCGATAGAGCAGCGAGGTTCACGGCGTGGAAGGAACCTCCAAAATCTTCCGTGAAACGGAGTTTCCGGATGTCGAATGGAATGAAGCGGGACAAGCCGATCGCCGCGGCGACCAACTCTTTACCGGTTCCTGAAGGGCCAAGAATTAACGTCGTTACGTCGTGCATCCGATCGAACAGCACTTGCCCGTATAGCCGCATCTCATGGGGGCAGACGGAATTCCAAACAGCAGCGCGGAGTCGGGCTGCGGGACGCGAGCTGCCGCGTAACAGTGATTCAATGCAAATGAATGCTCGCCGCATCTGAACGAGGCAGGCGAAGACGTGAGCACAGTCCTGCAGGTGTGGCTCGAGCGCAAATGGTACTTTGCCGTAGGCGACATACACGGCCTGAAAACGACGAAAAGACTCCGCCACCTTTCTTCCATGAGCAGTCTCAAGTTGTCCCAACTCATCGCGAAATCGAAAGTACAGCGCGAACATCAAGAGATCGTCGTAGAGCCTCACATCCTGTTCATCAAAGTTCACTTCACCAGTCGCGCAACGAGCCAAAGCTGACTCAATGACCGCAACAACTCGGCGTAACAGCGGTGCGTTGCCGGGGCGATCGGGAAAACTCCACTCCGGAAGGACGGCTTCTGCCTTCCCGAGGTCAACGTCGACACTCATCAGTTCTCGATACCGAACCTCCGCTTCCGGATGAAAGAACGGATTGAGATACACATAGCGACTGAGTCGCTCTGCAAAAGCTCGCTCGGCGGTTGGGAAGAACATCTGCTGTGATCTCATAAAATGGCACCCGATGACAGATTGCGAAATCTTTCATACCAAAAACTGCACCGCAGGAAATCACTGTAAAGTCACAAGCTGTTGAAATCAAACACTTTAGAGATTCTGTTCCGTATTGGCCCGCGAATCGCAAAAGGGAAGTGTATCGCCCCCCCAAAACTTCTTTTTCTGGAGCCAAACCATGAACACCAACGCTCGCGTCGCTTTCAGTCGTCTACCTCAACGCAGCTGCCGAGTTGTGTTTACCGGCACAATGATGCAACTCCTGCTAACAGCGCTGCTCACGCAGAACGCCACACATGCTGATGATCTGGCAAGCCTGCAGGGTAAGTGGGTTTCGGAAGACTTCGCGTGGACTGTGGAATTTCGCGAGTCCACCGCAATTTTTCGGGGCGTAAACCCTTTTCACAATCATCCGCAGACAGACGAGGTTTACCCAGAGCTAAGCTTCCGATTCACTCTGGATGCCGAAGCGTCACCGCGCCAGTTAGATATTAACGAAGAGGACTTCGCCAGATTTCGAAAAATGTTAAAGCCCTCCGGTGCCATGGAAAGCCACGAGCACGCCAAGCCCTTCCGGGGCATCTATTCTATCGGGCCAGCCAATGATGGGAAACTCCCAACCGAGATGCAACTGGAACTCTATTCGCAGACGCGTCACTGGAAAACGAAAGGGTTTAACGAATCCTCATCGATCTACTATTTGGGGGGAACTCCCACGCGAAAGCTGCGGCGGATCAGCGACGCCGAGGCGGATTTGTATCGACGACTGAGTGGAGTCTGGCAAGGCGCGATCCAGCGTGATGGCGTGGATCTGGGGCCTCCGGAATCTTTCGCCGTTATTCCCGGCTGGGTCGTTTCTAAGTATGGCCAGATGCAACTGACATTCGAAGACAATCAACGAACATTCACGATGAAACAGACGACCTATCGCGAGTCTTCGCCGTTGGCATATGGACAGGGTGTTAGCCGCTTCCGTTCTGTTTTCGGGGAAGGCGTACTGTTTCCAAAGGCACTGGGAGGAGGAGGACCGTTCGGGATGTATCCTTCCCGCACAGTCACCACGGACTGGCATGGGACGTTTCAGTTCGTGGCGGATGATGAACTGGCGATCGAAGTGAGTCCGTTTCCAAGGAAGATTTACTCTCTGACGACAGGCAAATTAGAGGATTTCGATGTGGTGGCAAAGAGCGCCTCGGTCGCCGGAGTCATTGCAGGAGGTCTATGGGTACACTTCACCCAGGAGCAATTAACAAAAGAGGACTTAAAGGTACTCTCAGAATATCAACGGATCTACAATGAGGGATACCAGGCGACAATGCTGACCATCCGACTATCGAAGATGAAACAGCCCAATGATGAGCATCCGTTGACCGGATTGATCCGCGCAAGACATCCTGATTATCCCACAGAGGAATTCCTTGAGGGAACGTGGCGTCTCAAGAGCCAGGCTCAGTTCGATCAAACAAAATCGGACCCGACGAGACAGTACAGTCATTATGAGCCTGTCGACATCGCCGATGCCGAAACATGGGCTTTTGAGCCCGGGCGTCTCAGCGTTAAGTCGGCGAGCGGGGCGAGGGACGACAAGTACATTCCTTCCATCGAACTTAAGAACGGCCACCTCCTGCTTCATCGACACGAGTCGGACGACAAACCCGTTGCCTTCTTTCAAGCAAGAATCGTTGACGGGGATCTGGTACTGCAAGGTTCATTTTTCGAACGCACGCGAGAAAGACACGAGACATGGCAGTACACACTCCAGCGACTGGAAACGAGGTAGCAATCGAAGCACCATGCCCTCGTCCTCACCACACTGGCGGCTGCCGGCAAGGAGCCGTAGCTGCTGATTGCGTCTGGAGGGGGCGCTTTGCGGTGGCACTGTGTTCCCCGAGCTTTGGACTGGAGTGTGCCGTGGCCAGCGGGCACCCATTTCCTGCGGCGATTGTTGCACAGAGTCGTGGTCTCTTTGGCGATCGTGGCCTGGGTCGTTGATCTGCTGATTGAACCCACCGTGCAAACTTGACTTACGCCCCGGAAATTGCCGGGTGCGAGTTCGTAGTCATTGCTGCTAATCCCTGATTAGCGATTGATGTGCCCATCCTTTAGCCCGCCTTAAGGTACTTTATGATCATCTCCATCAATCCACTGGACCGCAGCTTTGTCCAGGATCCCTATCCTGCATTTGCCCGATTGCGAGAGGAAGCACCGGTTTATTGGCACGAGCAAACCGGGTACTGGTGGATAACGAGGTATGAGGACGTCTGGAACGCACTTCGAGATCCACGGTTCTCTTCTGCACGCACCGAAGTGCTGCTCCGTGGGATTCCCGGTTCCGATACAGAAACGACACTGTATCTGAGAAGCATGCTGGAGCAGCGTCTGTTGTTCATGGATGGTTCCCGGCATACTCGTGTGAGATCATTGCTGAACCAGGCGTTCACGCCACGACAGATGGATCGCATGCGTCCGATCGTTCGTGCCACGATCCGTAAGCAGCTGGATCGCCTGCGGGGGCGGAATCAGTTTGACGTCATCAGCGAACTTGCCGATCCACTTCCGTCGCAAATGATTTGCCGCATAATCGGGTTGCCTGCGGATTATTTCGACGAATTCAAAGGATGGACGAACGACATCTATGCTTTTTTTGGGCTTGCACGGGGAGACCTGGGTGATCGCGCCCGAGCTGCGGCGATGGCTGGTCGAGCGGCATCGCAGTTTCTGCAACAACTCATTGCAGTGCGACGTCAGACTCCTGCCGAAGATTTGCTCACGGCCCTCATTCAGGCAGAGGAGGCCGGCGAAAAACTTACCGCTCAGGAAATCATCTTCAACATCATTGGATTGGTGAATGCCGGACATGAAACGACGACGCACCTGTTGGGGAATGGATTGTATCTGTTGCTCCGGCATCCAGACGTTTTACGTGCAGTGCGTGACGATCAGACTCTGCTGGCCGCAGCCATCGAGGAAACCTCACGGCTTGAAAGCGCCGTCCAGATGCCGGGCAGAATTCTCACGGAACCTGTCGCCCTGCACGGCATCAGGCTTCCTGCCGGCGCCAACGTGCTTTTACTGCTCGGATCGGCAAATCGAGATCGTCGGGCGTTTCCCGAACCAGACACTTTGAACCTGCAGCGGCAGGGCAGTCGCACGGTGACATTCGGTTACGGACCTCATTTCTGCATTGGCGCCGCCCTGGCCCGTATGATCGCCGAGGAGTTTTTCGCCAGTGTCCTCGTGGAATGGAGAACAATCGAACTTGCAGGTCCGATCGAGTGGCGCCCTTATCCGGTCTTCCGTGGTCTGTCGTCTCTCGTAGTGCGAGTTTCGCCATCTGACACATCCGAGGTGAACTGACTATCGCGATTCGCATGCCATCACATCTGGAGCAAGCACCTTTTCGTTACTCATCTCCCTTCCCCACAGAAAAAGGTCATAA
>JAEUII010000013.1 GCA_016795145.1 Planctomycetaceae bacterium | reverse complement strand
TTGAAGCAGAAGAACTTTGCACGAGTCGATAACTCCGGGACGATCTTTGCCCGGATTGAATCGTCCGGACAAATTCCAACGGTCATTCAGGCGATCGATGATCGGTTCGGCAGCTCAGATACTCCGACGCGCTCACAGACGGAGGCAGCGTTTGCTCAGATGTTTGCCGACATGATTGGCAACGTCCAGATTCTGATTCGAAACATTGGACTGGCCGTTGTGTTCTCACTGTCGCTCGTCACGGCGAATTCCATGATGATGGCGATGCGAGAACGCACAACCGAGATCGCTGTTCTGAAGGCGATCGGGTTTCCAAACGGACGTATTCTGTTCATGGTGCTCGGGGAAGCCTGCACAATCGCAATGTTTGGTGGATTCATTGGTGTCGGCCTGGGCTGCCTGTTTCTGCAGGGCATGAATCGAATCCTGCCGCAGTTCTTCCCTTTCACAATTGTCGAGATGCTCGGCCCTTGGATCAGTTACGGATTGCTCGCGGCAGCGTTTTTGGGTCTGGTAAGCGGCATCGTTCCAGCGATTCGTGCGGCGAGACTCTCTGTTGTGAACGGCCTAAGGCGTGTCGCCTGATTCTCAAGGAATTCCAACCCGTTGCGTCAGCGAGGGGTTGTGGTTCAGCGAGTCTTTTATCCCTCACTGACGTTTCGGGTTGCGAAGTCTCAGTCATCAACAGCCGGTCAGGCCCACAGCCTGTTTTAGAGAACTCCTGTCATGGTTCCATTGAAATACAACCTGAGAAACCTTCGAGTCCGCTGGATGACGACGCTGCTGACAGTGATCAGCACAGGGCTCGTTGTCTGGGCATCAGTTCTTTGCTTCGGGCTGACGGACGGTCTTCGCTACGCTCTTCGCGTCACGGGACACGAGCTGGACCTGATTGTCCTGCGCAAGGGTTCGACGGACGAGATTGGTTCTGGAATTGAGCAGCGTGTCGCACGCGAAGTATCGTCACTGCCGGGAATCGCGAAAGGCGCACAGGGTCAGCCACTGTGTTCCGTCGAATTTGTCACCGTGCTGACGAAGCCTCGCCGCAATAACGGAGGCACCGTCAACATGACGATTCGAGGGATTGAAGAAGGCGGGCGAGCTCTTCGACCGGACTTCCGGATTGTCGAAGGCCGCGATATTGAACCGGGCAAATTCGAAGCCATCACCAGTCGCAGCATGGCGGCTCGTTTCGAAAACCTTGCGATTGGCGAGAAGCTGGAAATTAACCGTCAGCCTTTCACAGTGGTCGGCTATTTCGAAGCGGCTGGCAGCGCGGCGGAGTCAGAAGTCTGGAGTGACCTGCGTGACATCACGCTGGCCCGAAAGACTCCCGCTGCAGTGAGCTCCATTTGTCTGCGCGCGGAATCACCTGAACAGCGTGACAGCCTGATCAAGGTTCTGGCAGAAGACGAGCGATTCCTGCTGAGTGCGATCCCTGAAAAGAAGTACTTTGAAGACCAGCTGTCGGATGCAAACGCCATCCAGATCATCGGCTGGGTGATTTCCTTCTTTCTGATCTTTGGTGCCATGTTTGCCGCGGCGAACACCATGTACGCAGCCGTCGCCAGCAGGGCTCGAGAAATTGGAACCCTGCGTGCGCTGGGGTTCCCGCGCATCAGCATTCTGAACTCATTCCTTTTCGAATCAGTCTTTCTGTGCCTTCTTGGCGGATTGCTCGGCTGCCTCGGAACACTGCCGTTCAATGGCCTTTCCACCGGAACCATCAATCAGTTCAGTGAGATCACATTCTCGTTCCGCTTTGGGCCACGAGTCCTGGCTCAGGGAGTCCTGCTCGCAGTCTTCATGGGCGCGCTCGGAGGAATTCTGCCAGCCATTCGAGCGGTCAGGATGAACATCATCTCATCCCTCCGCGAACGGTAGTGTAGAACGACTGTCCTCAGTCGTTTCAAATCCGTTTGTATTGATCGAAAATCGATCCCTCGTACGTCGCAAAGAGGCGAAGGTCGGCAGCTCTGCTGTGCAGAACGACTGAGGACAGTCGTTTTACTCTGGGCTACTTCGGCACCGTCTTCATCGTGTAGTGCGCTTCCGCTGGCCACATCGTTCGATTCGCGTCCACGGTTTCGCTGACAGAGATCTCGTACACGTACCCTGCCTTCAGCTCACTCGTCTGAAGCACAAGTGTCTCAGGCGCCTTCTGCTGAATCGAGCTGATCTTCAAAGCATGTCGATCGCTGTCCGGTGTGGCATAACTTCCTTGCCATGCTCGAGTATATCCCTGCAGCGACCAGTTCTCCGGCTTTGTCGATTCTGTCATCTGCACAGGCTTGAAGAATGAGACTTCGAATCCGTCAGACGTCGCTTTCACTTCGCGTATCCCGTTCAACATATCGTCCGCCGGACGTATTCGCTCAAGGCAACCCGTGTTGGATCCACCCTGCCAGCCACTGTCCCAAATGCTGCCAACCCAAAGAGAACCGTCGTTACCGAAAGTGCAGGCAATTGGTCCAACGAAGTTCTCGCCGCCGCCTTTTTCAGACACACGACTCAGGCGATAGCACGCTCCCTGAATGACGCCATCCACATCCTGCGTCGTGAAACGAATCAGGCAGCGAGTATCATATTCGCAGCCAACACCGTGACCTCGAAACTGCGGCACTGGATAGTCATTGGGAAAGAACGCAATGGCATTCACACTGCGAGTCCACGGATGAGGCACCATCAGCGCAGGTGTTTCGGGTTCAGCGCTGATGGAGCGTTCATGGCGTGACGGCACACCATAGTGCTTTCCAGGGATCACCATGTTGATCTCGTTGAACGTGTTCTGTACTCCCTGATTGTCGGTCACAAAAAGGTGCTCATCACGATCGAAGGCCAGCCCCATGGGAAACCGGAGCGAGTATGCCACAGGCTGGATCGATCCATCGCCATCAATCTTCAGGACCGTTCCTCTCCAGCGATCATTGTCTTTCGGACGCTGGTTCTGAGAATAATCGCTGCCAAGCCCCGCATAGAGACTGCCGGAACGTGACTTGACCAGCCCCGATGTCCAGTCGTGGTAGTCGTCTGAGTATCCCCAGCCGGATGCGATGACATGGAAAGCGTCTGCCTTACCGTCTGAATCCGTGTCGCGAAGTCGAACCACTTCCGGCTTGTGCGAAACGATGACGGAATCCTCATCCGCAACAATCCCGTAAGGCGCGGCAAGACCCTCGGCAAATCGAGTCGCGTGGTCCAGCAATCCGTCGTTGTTGGAATCAGTCGCAATCCAGACGTGTCCTCGCAGAGACGTGAACGCCACGCTCCCATCCTTCCTGACAGCAATTGCCGTCGGCATGATCGATGCTGGCAGCGGCTGTCGCGTCGCCGCGAATCCCGGAAGCACGCTCAGCGTCTCCGCACTCGACAGAAGTGTCGGAGTCAAATCGACGGGGACCGCATGTGACAATTGTGACGTAGTCAACGTGAGACTGACGCTGTCACCGCGCGCGAGTAACTTAGCAGCAGGCTCAAGGACCGCGCGAGCCGGGATCTCGCGATGGAACTCCGCGGATGTCCAGCCTGGAATCGCAAGACGACACCCTTCGGAGAGTTCCTGGACGCTGGCATTCAGCTGGAGTCCAGACTGCCCCGGTGCTTCTGCCGGGGAGATCTTCAACATCACGGTGGCGGCAAAACGCTTCACATCCGGATCGTTCCATTCGGTCACGACATCGTGCGGTCCTTCAGACACACGCTTCGATTCCGGCCCGAAATGGAAACGCACTCGCAGCAGGACTGACGTCGATTCAACCTTCCAGTCCAGTAGTTCCGCAGACCTTCGCTGATCCTTCAGTGGATTCAAAACGCCGTCCGGTTGTCCATCGACGTGAAGCTGACACCATGCGGTCTCTTTCGCCGGATCCATCAACTGGACACCAGCCATGTCCCAGAACCAGCTCTTGCCTTCCGTTCGCTGCCGAGCAAACTCGCCGAAGGTCCATTGCTGAATCGACATCGTGTCGAGATCCAGCAGCAGACTATGGCCATTTGGAAAACCCACTGCGAAGGCTCGCGGGATACTTCCGGCCGCTCGATCGTTCGACAGAGTAAACACATCGCGGATCACTCTTGGCCTGTCCGTCGGCGCAACGGTCACGATCTGTTCGTATCGGCTTGCGACTGTTGGAGGTGTAAACCGCTTGTCCGACAGCGCCTTCCAGAGAACCGCGATCTGAGCCGGCAATGATTCCCCGGCAATCCCAGGCACCGCACGTCGAATCGCCGGCATTTCAACACCCGGGAGTACTCGAATGGGATTTTGCATCCAGCGAAGAAAATAGCGAGAACGCAGCCGCTGTCCCATTTGCATGATGTCAGAGCCACGCGTTCCCATCGCCACATTGCGAGGCTCGAAAGCACCCGCCTTGTGACACGCCAGACAGTTGAACCCCGCCGCGCCGGCCAGCTGGTTGCCCGACAGCAGTTCCTCCGGTGACGAAGGCGATGGGGTCTTTGGATCAAAGTGCCTGAACAGTTCAGAACGAACCGCGTCCGCCGAGTCGGGAATTCGATCCATCTGAATCAAATGCTGCGTCAGACTCTCCGCCTCTTCCGGTGTGAATCGAAACCGCGGCATTCGAACATGCAGCCAGGGAAGCCGTCTGGTTTTGGTCGCCCCCGTGACAGCCTCCAGCAGGACCTCATCCTTCAATCGATCTCCGACCGCCGTAAGCGAAGGCGGGATCAGCGCCTGACTTTGACCTCTCAAATCGTCTCGCGTCGATTCGATCTGAGAAGCGATTACGGAAACCCCGCGACTAACATCACGATCATGACACTGAAGGCAACCACTGCGAGACATCAGCAACTCGGGAGAGATGCCGGTTCCTTTGGTCAAATCGTTTGGCAGCGATGCGACCCATGCCACAGCCGCATCACGATCATGAGGCGTCACTCGAAACAAGGGCTGCAACTTCCCGCTGGCCTGGCGTTCATTGAAACCGTCATTGGGACCTGCGGATCCTTCCTCTGCATCAACGATCGACTGCAGGCAGCTTGCAGAACTCAATAGACTGTCCTTATTGACGGGGCGTGCCACACGTTGCGAGTCCGTGTTCTCGGGCGAAATGCCTGGAATCATGTGGCATGACGAACAGCGAGCTTCCTGGATCCACTTGCGACCTCGATCGGCATCACCCCTGGCAAGAATCGCTTTCGGAACCTCCGTGGCAGGCGTCGCACTTTCATCGGGCTCATTGCTCTTCGCTTTAGAGAGAGCAACGACAAGTTGACGCACTTCATCGTCCGACAACTCAAAGCGCGGCATTCGATGCGCAGGATTCAGGACCTCCGGGCGAGTCAGCCAGGTGGTGATCCAGTCAGAAGAACGACGCTCGCCCACGGTTCGAAGGTCGGGTGTCTGCTTCAACTGAAACTCCGTCTCGGCAGACAACTGCAATTCTGGGCCGGGAAGCCGATGGCACGCGGCACATCCCATGGTTGAAAGCAACTTGCTTCCCCCGTCGAGGTCTCCTTCTTTTAGCTTCTTCTCGGACGCCGCCTTTGTGAGCGTATCGGGCTTTGCATCAACCTTCACTTCGGTTCGCAGAAACGCGATGACGTCAGCCGCCTGATCAGCGGTCAGCGGAAAATGCGGCATCCCTGACTGTCGGTCCGGATCCAGAAGCCAGCGAGCCAGATGTTGATCGTCCGTAAACCTGAGTGCCAGCGTGAGATCCGGCGCCGCGAGAGTTGGTGCTTCGGCCAGGCCAGTATGACACGCTCCACAGCGCAGTGAGTCGACGATGCTTCGCCCAAATTCGAGCTGGTGAGCATCGCTGGTTTTGACAGCGTGCTCATTTTTCGAACCATCCGACGAAGTGTCTGGCTCGCCTCCCGGAATATGACTCAGTGCATCCGACGGAATGGGCTCCAGAGTAAACGAGGGGCTAGACCAGAACACCGCAAAGCGAGGCCTGCTCTTTGCACCGTCGGCTGGCGAACGGAATCGAATCTCGATCTCATGATCTCCACCAGTGAGATCAATTGGCGTTCCTGAGACAAAAGCGTCCTCCGCATTGGTGTCGAACACGACCTGATTGTCGATGCGAATCGAGCAGCTTCCGTTGAGTTGTGCATGGAACGTGTGGACCCCGGCAACTCGCGCCAGCAGAGTGCCCGACCATCGAATCTCCCGCACTTCGCTCAATCGAACGTCAACAGGTTGCCGGGACGAGTCGACAACGAGTCGCGTATCAACTCGAGTGACAGTGGACTGGCCGTCTGACAGTTCCGCAATCAGTCCGCTGCGTGCCTCATCATCCTGAGCAAGAGTCGGCCTCTGAACCGCGAAGAACAAACTCAGCTCGACTATTCCAAACAACAGGATTCTGCGAAGTCGTCGATTCGCCAATACGTGCGGTCTCATGTCTGGTCACCATCGCGTCCGTGAGTCCAAGAACCTCGTTTGTTCTTCGAGACCTGAATAGTCGAAGCCCGTCACCGCCCGTCTTGTCAGCTCCAGTCCCGTGCCGGACGCGACTTCAAACGATTGGCCTCATCGTCGTTCACGAATTGCATCGTCACAGGATCAATCGTGAGCGTTCTCTTTAGGATCCAGGCCAGCGCCGCCGCATGACAGGCCACGTGAGAGTTTCTCATCACCTCCGCGTTTGCCACCGTTGGTTTGCGAGTGCGAATGCTGTCGAAGAAGTTTCGAGCATGCTCAGAGACATCCAGACCTTTGACCTTTGCAGCAGCATCCTGAAGTTCGCCCTTCAGCGAATCGGCCGAGACAACCGTTTCACCGCTGTCTCCGGTTTCGATTGAGCCCGCTTCGCCAACAAAACGCACGGGGCACGTCCCAAGTCGAGTCACCCAGTTCGGTCCGCGATCTCCGAAGGGTGTCGCAAGAAAGTCGAGCACCGCAGTGACGCCGTTTGCGTATCGACAGAGAATCTGATTCTCCGTCGGTTCATAAGTGACGGGAACCGTCGCGTCTGCATCATTCGCCCACTGGCACAAGTCCAGCGTGTGAGCACCCCAGTCCAGCAGCCTTGCGCCGGAATCGAAGTCGTAGTAGCCTCTCCATTTGCCAGCCACATACTGCGAGTTGTAAGGCCGCCACGGTGCGGGGCCGAGCCAAAGATTCCAGTCGCAGACATCTTTCGCGGGCGTCGGTTCAGGAGGAAGCCACGAGTTGTCCAGCGTTGGAATGTAGACCGACGCGTAGAGGGTTTTCAGTTTTCCAAGTTTGCCTTGCTGCGCGATTCGAACAGCCTGCTGGAAGTTCGGAACACTGCGACGCTGTGTCCCAGCCTGAAAGATTCGCCCCGTCGCCTTCATCGTGTCGGCAAGCTGCTGGCATAGCTCAATGGTCAGACCACAAGGCTTCTCGCTGTAGACATCCTTGCCAGCCTTCGCCGCGAGCATGGATGCTGTCGCGTGCCATCGGTCTCCCGTTGCAATCAACACGGCATCAATGTCTTTGCGATCCAGCAGCTCACGAAAATCTGAGTAGAGCTTGCAGTCCGAGTTTCCATAATGGCCGTCGACCAGCTTCTTACCGGCATCGCGGCGACTTGCCTGAACATCAGCAATCGCCACGCATTGCACATCCGGCAACTTCAGCATCGCGGTCAAATCGTATGTGCATCGCGGACCAATGCCGATCACTCCGAGCGTGATTTTTTCCGAGGGAGCCACAGTGCCGTCTCTTCCAAGAGCAGCGGCAGGCAGGAACATCGGAGCAGCAAAGGCTCCCAGAGCAGACTGAGCGAACTGACGACGCGTGGTCATGGCAATCTCCGGGTCAGATGAAAATGGAGATGGGTGGGAACAGGTTCGGATTAGTGTTCGTGGATCTCTTGGTAGTGGATCTTGCTAAAGATCCCCAAATCGCAGCCCCGTGCGCGATACCCAGGACCCAAAACTCAAAGCGTGACGCAGCACTAGGCTCAGCCTTTCGGCGCAACGAACGTGACAATCGAAGGATTTCCAACCGGGACAAATTGGCCGGTGAACTGCAGAGCACCGCTCTTCTTGTTGACACGAAAAATCGTAACGTGATCCGCTCGCTGATTGCAGCAGTAGAGGAACGAGCCGGTGGGATCGAAGGTGAAGCTTCGAGGATAATTCCCTCGAGTCCACTCTTCGCCTGCGTAAGTGAGTTCCCCGTTCGATCCGATCGCAAAGATGCCGATGCTGTCGTGAAGTCGATTGCCGGCGTACACGAACTTGCCATCATGAGAAACCAGAATCTCCGAGCAAAAATTGCTGCCTGTGTAGCCAGGCGGGAGAGTTGAAATGGTTTGGCGCTCCCCGAGTGATCCGGTCGCAGCGTCGTAATCAAACAGGACCAGCGTCGAACCTTCCTCCTGAATGGAATAGAACCACTTGCCGTTCGGATGAAAGTGGAAATGCCGCGGACCATCGCCGGCTGGCAGAGTCACAAACGGAGTCGCCGCAGGTTTCAGTTTCCCGGCCACCGCATCGAACTCCCAGACATAGATTCTGTCTTCTCCCAGATCGACATGCAGGACAAACTTGCCCGTGGGATCAGACTGAATCATGTGGGCATGAGTTCGATCGTGACCGCTGAAGGCGAAGCTTCCCGCCGGGGCGTTCTTTGCTCGCGGCGGTCCAATCGGGCCTGGATCATTCTTCACATCACTGGCTTCACCAAGCTGACCGTTCGACTGAATGGGTAGCACAGAAACGGAACCACCAAAATAGTTGGCGACCAGCAGGAACTTGCCGCTCGGATGGAGGCTCACGTAAGTCGGCCCGGCACCACCTGACTTGACGGTGTTCAGAAGCGTCAACTGCCCGGACTTCGGATCGATCGCAAACGAACTGACTGTTCCCTCTTTGGATTCGCCAACACGATCTGTTTCATTCGCCGAGTACAGGAATTTGCCGGCCGCATCCGTCGCCAGGCAACTGGGACTTGTGCCCAGATCATACGAGCCCGCAGCCTTCAAACTCCCTGACTCAGAATCGAACTCGAAGATATGTATCCCGCGTCCATTACCCGGCGGTAAGTCGACTTGCGTCGGCAGCACATCCTTCAGCGGAGAACTGAACGTCCCCACATAGACGAAAGTCTTCCCGGCGACCGCCGCCGCAGCGGAACCCACCGCAGCCTCAACCGCCCGAGACACAGCCATCGCAGCCGCAGAACCAAGAACCGACTGG
>JAEUII010000453.1 GCA_016795145.1 Planctomycetaceae bacterium | reverse complement strand
AGGGAGCCATCACATGCAGATCCGTCGTTCTCTCATCCTGTCGAAGAATGCTCGACGTGGATTTACCCTTATCGAACTGCTGGTGGTGATCTCGATCATCGCCACCCTGATGGCTCTGATTCTGCCTGCGATTCAGTCAGCCCGCGAAGCGGCTCGACGTACGCAGTGCCAGAACAACCTGAAGAACCTGACTCTGGCTGCCATTAACTACGCGGAAGCTCACCGCGGTCAGCTGCCAGCATCCGGTACCTACCCCGCGGCTGATGCTGCGAAGACCACAATTTATGCAGGACACAGCTGGGTCCTTGACCTGCTTCCATACGTTGATCAGCAGGCTCTTTTTGAGCAATGGAATAAGGGTTTCGCGTTCACCGTTGGGCCGCCTTCGTGCCGTAACTCCGAGATGGCAATGAAGAACCTGCAGGTCTTGACGTGCCCGAATGATGACACCGCAGACGGCAAAGATGGTGGCTTGACCTACGTCGCGAACTGCGGTGTTGGTGATATTAACTTTGACGTGCTCTCGGTTACCCCAGCAGCTGCCAATGATTTTGGTCAGCTGGCTGCAGCTGAACCACTGATTTGGGACGGGGGAACAGTCGGTAGTCCTCAAAATGTCGATCTGACTGGACAATTAGCGGTGTTTGCTCCATCGATTGATTGTGCTACGACTGCGTACGCTGGCGGAGTACAGGCGCTAAATTCTCCAGGAAGCGTGAATATCGGACGCATTTACGATGGCGCTGGTAACACGATCATGCTGAGCGAGAACATTAACGCCGGTAAGGATGGTTTGACCGGGTTGGCAACATGGGCGAACCCATCGATCCGAAGCTGTGGATTCATTTTCCCAACGGTCGGTGGTACAAACTTTCGTGACATCTATTCCGCCCCAGACACCACTCTCGGAAGCCCTTACATCAATGGCCTGAAGAACGGTGTTGATGGCAGCGCCCCATTCCCAAACAGCCGTCATATCGGAATCGTCGTGGCTTCCTTCTGCGACGGTGGCGTCAGGACTCTAAGTGAGAATCTGGACAAGCATGTTTACGTGAACCTGATCACGCCAAATGCTGCTCGACCACGAAGCATCAGCGGATTTGTTCCAGAAGATCCACTCTCAGGCAACGACTTCTAAGAGCAATTCGGTTCAACGGTTCCATCAAAGCCCGGTCTGGCCTGAGACCGGGCTTTTTTCGTTGGCAGTGACAGAGTCGCGGTTCGCTCCGCCGAACCAGGCGTTTGTCTTCCGCGTGGCATGACCTGCCGCGTTGCCGTGAGGTGACAGCCGCTGACCGACCCAGGCTGCTACAAGATAAATGGCGGGGCCCTTTGGCCCGGAACCGGCACGATAGATTTGAGCACCTGGCTGTGCGTTGATTTGCGTTGATTTGCGGTTTCAAAATCGCGTTGCTGGGTTCCCGCCTACGCGGCAATGACGGTCAAAACCAAATTGTTGGAAACAATGGTGGTTTTCCTCAGTCATCCCTTGCTGACGCAGCGGGTTGTGATGGAACGGGTTACGGACGTCCGTAGCGACTGGCTGGCAGCGAATGGCCGGAACGATGTGAGGCTGGCTGGATGACCGATTGGCCTTCCTTTTGAATGGCCGTCTGCGATCCAGCGCTGACTGTGCCTGCAGGAGCGGCGGCTGGGGCCGGCATCGCTCCTGAATTCGCCCTGTAGCTGAACTCACCAGGGCCAATGTGGCCGGCAGTCACCGGCTCGTTCATCGACGCTTCCTGCCCCTGCCATTCATACATGCTGGTTCCCTGGGCTCGTCGAAGATCAGCCAGCAATGTCTGATAGTCCGCAAGAGTTGATCCGACATCGCCAACCGCTTCCACGTAGGCTCGCATCGCCGACTGCAGGTCCGACAGAGCCAGAAGCAGTCCATCCTGACTCGACCCCGCCGCTGGCGGCTGGTGATATCGAATCTGCGAGACTCGCAGCCACTCCTGAGTCTGCTCGGCCTGGCGGCGAGCAATCTGGACACGTTCCCACTGAGCCTGCAGGTCAGAAACAACCTGAGTCACTTCGAACGCGACGTTCTTCTCGTTGGCCGCCAGCAGCACCTGGCTCTTCATCAGCTGCTTCTCAGCCACGTTCCGACGACTCAGCTGGATCTTGTTGCCAATCGGGATCTCAACACCAACTCCCATCGTCCAGCTGGTGTAGTCTGACGTGTTCGCCTGGCGGAACGCATTGTCCAGCTGATTGGAAATTCCGCTGCTGCGATATTCGCCCCGCAGATCAACCTGAGGTAACACGCCGTTGCTGGCAACAACCAGCTCCGTTCTTCGTTCCGCCATCTCGGTACGCAGCTGGTTCAGCAATGGACGCTGCGCATACGCTGTTTCGACACACGATCCCGCATCGACTGGAGGAGGCACATCCGGTGGCTGCTCCGACGGCAGAAGCAGCGGCTGAAGATACGCGTCACCGCCCATCAGCTGCCGCAATTCCAAAACTCGTCGTCGAACCGTTGCACGTGCGGCCTGCTCCGTGTTTCGAAATCCTTCCAGCTGAAACTTTGCTCGCGCGACATCGGCCAGGATCGAACGCTCTGCCTGCATTCGCAGTTCCTGCACGCGCACGCTCTCTTCCGCCACCGGAATCACGGCTCGCACTGCTTCCAGCTGAATATGAGCGGCATACAGTCTCCAGTAGGCCTGCTCCACGCTTCGCACCTGATTGTTCAGGTTCTCTTCCAGATCCCAGCGAGTCTGTTCGGTCTGCAGCTGAGCAATTCGAATGGGCGCCAGAGTCACCGTCGTGCCGGCGTTGCGCAGAAGAGGCTGACTGACTCGAAGTACATAGTCAGCGGAATACGTCGGGTTGAACTGTCCGGGATTCACGCCGTTCGGAAGATACAGGTACGCCAGCGGAGGCTCGATTCCCATGCTGAGTGATCCGCCTGTCGGCAGCGGCTGAGTCACTCGGGCACTCGCATCCGTCAAGTCTCTTCGAGTGCTTGTGGTGATCCCTGGTCCAAAGAAGGCATTCGGCGGAAGATCGATATCGCTCTGTTCGAATGTGCCCGTCAGGCGAGGATAGAAGCGTCCCTTTTCAATTTCGACTCTTTGTCGGGCAATCTCGACGTCATAAGGTGTGATCGAAGCGACATTGACCCCACCATTCAGAACCAGGACGGCCGCAGAACTCGATAGTGAAGATGAAACCGCTTCATGAATCGTCACCGGAAGATAAACGTTCGGTGCCGGGACAGCCTGGCCTGGACGGCCCGGCACACTCGCTGGCTGCAGCCCCGCATGACCTCCGGGTACAGGATTCGGCGAAGGTGACAAGGTCCTGCCCGAATTCACAGGATCCTGGGGCGACTGACCTCGAAAAACCTGATCTTCCGGTGCGCGCAGCGCGTGCCCGCATCCTGCCAGGAGCAGGAACGTCCAGCAGCACAATCGCTTTCGGTAGCGAGGGAAGATCAAACGCGACGCCCCAGTGACGCAAAGGACAGGAACAGGCCTGATCCGAAGGGTAACCGCGATCAAAAACTGAAGCGGCGCCTTGTGAAGACGATTGATGAGCAAATGGGAGATTTAGGAGATCCGGGATCTGTGGGAAGATTTGTGGTTTTGATTTTCCGGCAGGAATGACATTCCGGTTCACAAGATCGGCAGGTTTTGGTAAATCTCACAGGCAGGGAGACTCTGGAATCTCGGATGAGCCTTCGTGGCTGCGTGCTGGGCGCGGGCTGCGGTCATTCAGGTTTCGGAACGGCATTCTGATGCATGGACGTGAAAGTATGGCATCGACCTTACTGTTCTTATTTGGCTGCCTGCTGTGCCTGATTTTTCTGGGCATGCTGTACGGCGAGCGACTAAGCCTGACCGGCCTGATTGATGGCGAATGGTTCAATCCGGTTGGCAATGTGCTTGAGCGCGCCTGGAACGGCCTTTGTGAAGTTGTTGATGGCACGATCGAATTTGTCCTCAACCATCTCTCCTGGGTCGTTGCCACCGCGTCTGGTGTTGCGGGTCTGGTACTCATTCTTTTCATCATGGGCGGCGGGCTTGCGCGCGACGCAGAAGCCTTTCACCGGGATACTCAGAAGCCTTTGCATGCCGGAGGTGTGCTGGATCATTTGGCCGCGATTCGCAGTCATGCAGATTCGACAGCGCTGATGGCAACGAACATCGACTGGGATCTTTCAAATTCCGGCAACGGCGTGAATCCTCGCTGGGCCGTGATGACAAAGAACCTCGATGTGTCACAGAAGCCGGTCAACTCGTATCTGGTGTTCGGTCGCCCCGAGTATTCGCCAAAGTGGCCAAAGCCGCGACGTCCCATTGAAGGTGGTACGATTGACTATCCGGTTTCTCGTCCGGTCAATGAGCGACCGATGCTGGGTCTGACGTTTCGTCGCCTGGGCTCCAGTGTTCTGGAATCCGCGTTCAATGATCAGATCAGCATTCGAGGATCTCTTGAGGAAGACCTTCCGGATCCAGACTATGTGGATCGCGCTCTGCGTCAGCTGCTGCGAGACGACTGGCAGGAACACTATGTCGGCGTAAATGACAGCCCCGGACTTCCTCAGGACTTGTACCCTGAGTCTCGTCCTTCCGAACTGGCTGATCTTGAAGATCAGCTGGAGCGACAGCGGATCCGTATCCTTCCGGGCAACATGGTCTCAGCGCAGGATCTAAGGGTTGAGAAGTCCAGTCCGGAGCAGTCAGCCACCGGTGAGATTACTCTCCAGGTCACACTCACCAACATGGGCAGAGAATCGATCAGCGGTCTGCTGGTCCGCGAGATCCTGCCGTATGGAACTCACGTGCGAACCGTTGATCCTCTGGCCGTCTTTCGTAGTGACACGCTCACCTGGCTTGTGGATGATCTTCGTCCGCAGGAAGAGCTGATGCTGCGATTCACGGTGTTGCCTTCGTCCGGGGATTTGAGTTCTCTGCCAGATGAACCTGACATGTTCGAACTGCGGAACCGCAATCGAAACAACACAAGTCGCCGCGGAGCTCTTGACGAATCACTCGCAGGCAGCACGGACAATCGAAGCCGCAACAGCAATGATACCTGGCCATCGCAGGGCACAGGCAGTTTTGTGGATCGTGATCGTGATCAGAGCCTGGATCCACAGGATGATGGACTGTTTCAGGAAGACCCGATTCCGGGCCTTGGTGGGAGTAGTTCACAACCTCGCGGGCCACTTACGCGAGACCGGCTGACCGACAACACACGAACAACAGATCCCTTTGATTTGAATCTGGATGAGGATTCATCCAGCAGTGGCTGGCGAGACCGACGCAACTCTACCGACGGAGGTTCACCTGGCTCCCTGCTTCGACGTAACAGCCGCCAGAACCGCGACACGGTCTTTGAGTCTGTGACGGAAGTCTCTGCACTGGCGGCGGTCACAAGTCCAACGACCGTGAGTTCGGACTCGGTGCCATCGCCGCTGCCGGACCCTTTCCCAATTGATCGACGTCGCCCACCTCGCAGTACAACACCATTGCCGCAGGTCGCGGGTGCTCCGGACGTACGACTGTCCATGGATCGAAATGCCGTCGCGGCGAAAGTCGGCGAATGGACGACTGTGTGGTTCACTCTGACGAATGACGGAACCGCACCGGCAACGAACGTGAAGCTTCGACTCACGCTCGACCCGTCTCTTGAACATGCTCAACTGATCGGTCCCGCGGAACGTCAGGTGTACGTCAACGTCCGTGCTCTTCCTGCCGGCGAAGCACGGGACTTTCGCCTGGAAGTCCGACCGACGTCCATCGGCCGCAGTTTCTCGACCGCCGAGGTGCTTTACGATGGCAACCAGATTGGGGTCGAAGAATTCCAGCTGGTCACACAGGAACCAGTGGCTCGCCCCAACGCGATCCAGTGATAACCTTCGTACCGAGTGGCCGCAGTTCGATGTGGCTGCCTTCAGATGCAGAGCCTTCCTGACGGCAATCGCACACCGGCCACCTGAGACGCAGGAGGCCGTCTTTCTTCCGGGTCCTTTCCCGCTATTTGTTTCTGTCTTCTTCCGGAACCCTCATCCATGATCGACTTCGAAAAGCTTGGGCAGTTCTATCTGGGATGCCAGCATGATCTGAAGTCCGGCACCAGCACGATGGACCAGCTGGTGATGTACGATGCCAAAGACCTGACGACACACGCGGTCTGTGTCGGCATGACAGGCAGCGGCAAGACGGGTTTGTGCCTCGCTCTTCTGGAAGAAGCGGCCATCGATGGCATCCCGGCCATCTGCATCGATCCCAAGGGAGATCTTGGAAACCTGATGCTGACATTTCCGGGCCTCGCGCCAGACGACTTTCAGCCGTGGATTGATCCTCAGGAAGCCGCTCGTAACGGAATGTCCGTTCCGGAATACGCGAAGAAGACCGCAGACCAGTGGCGCAAAGGGCTTGCCGAATGGGGTCAGCAGCCGGATCGAATTCAGCGGTTCCGTGATGCGGCGGAAGTCGCGATCTATACGCCGGCCAGTAACGCTGGTCGCCCGATCACGGTTCTGAAGTCGTTTGATGCACCCAGTGATCAGGTGCGAGCGGATTCTGATGCACTGCGAAGTCGAATTCTGTCCGCTGTCTCCGGCTTGCTCGCTCTGCTGCAGATTGAAGCGGATCCCATCAGCAGTCGTGAACACATCCTGCTGTCGACGATCTTCGATCAGCTCTGGAAAAATGGCCAGGGTATCGACATGGGCACGCTGATTCGGTCCATTCAGGCGCCGCCTTTCAGCAAAGTGGGCTTCCTTGACCTCGAGTCCTTCTATCCTCAGAGCGATCGCTTCAAGCTCGCGATGATGCTAAACAATCTGCTTGCTTCGCCAAGCTTTGCGGCATGGATGGAAGGCGAGTCGCTCGACATCCAGAAGCTGCTCTACACGCCGGCTGGAAAGCCTCGCCTGGCCATCATCTCGATTGCTCACCTGTCCGACCAGGAACGCATGTTCTTTGTCACGATCCTGCTGAATGAGATGCTGGCGTGGATGAGAAGCCAGACCGGTACATCCAGCCTTCGCGCTCTGTTGTACATGGACGAAGTGTTTGGCTACTTCCCGCCGACAGCGAACCCTCCTTCCAAACTGCCCATGCTCACCCTTCTCAAACAGGCGCGAGCCTTTGGGCTTGGCGTGGTCCTGGCAACACAGAACCCGGTAGACCTGGATTACAAGGGTCTGTCGAATTGTGGTACCTGGTTCCTTGGCCGACTGCAGACAGAGCGTGACAAAATGCGAGTGCTCGAAGGACTCGAAGGAGCTGCCGCGACTACAGGAAGCGCGTTTGACCGACAGCAGATGGAACAGATCCTTGCGGGCCTGGGAAATCGTGTGTTCCTGATGAACAATGTGCACGACGATGGCCCGACCGTCTTTCGAACTCGCTGGGCACTTTCGTATCTGCGTGGCCCGATCAGTCGCCAGCAAATTGAAGTGCTGATGAGTTCCATGAAGACATCCACGTCAAATACGGCGGATCGATCTTCGACAACAGCATCAGGAACCGCTGATGCTCCCGCGAAGTTCGCAGCTCCTCAATCCGAACTTCCTGGTCAGACATCGCGACCTGTCCTTCCACCTGGGATTCCGGAGTTCTTTCTTCAGGCGCATGTTCAGGGAGAACGTTATGTGTACCGACCGGCTCTGCTGGGTCAGGCTCGCGTTCATTTCTCCGACCTGCGCAAAGGGATCGATGCGTGGGATCCGGTCACGCTGATTCGACTGGCTGGCGATTCCGTTCCATCGGATCCCTGGCTGGACGCGGACGAATGGGATGAGGCCGATCTGCAGGCGGATGCTCAGCCGGCATTTTCGAATGCGATGTATCGCGATCTGCCCACCGAGATGACTCAGAAGAAGTCCTTCACAACCTGGACAACAGCGCTCAAGAATCACATGTATCGTGATCGCAAGATGACCGTCTTCACCTGCGAAGACCTTGGGCAGACTTCCAAACCCGGTGAATCGGAAGCCGACTTTCGAGTTCGTCTGCGGCAGGCTGCTCGGGAAGAGCGTGACATTCAGGTCGAAAAACTTCGCCGCAAGTACGCGACAAAGTTCAAGACGCTGGAAGACAAACTGCGACGTGCCGAACAGAAGATTGAGAAGGAGAAGACTCAAAAGTCCGGCAAGACACTTTCTGCAGCCGTCAATCTCGGGACGAGTGTTCTGGGAGCCTTGTTCGGTCGCAAGACTCTGTCATCCACCAACATCACTCGCGCGGGCTCAGTCATCCGAAGCGCAAGCTCAGTGGCTTCGGAATCAACAGATATCCGGCTTGCTGAAGAACAGTACACGGCTCTCGTTCAGGAACGTGAGGATCTGACAGCAACAGTCGATGCAGAAGCTCAGCAGATCAGCGACCAGCTCGACACCGAACTGATGAAACTGGAACCACTCGATCTGGCTCCGAAGAAGACGGACACCGTCGTCGATCAGGTGGCGATTCTCTGGCTGCCGTATATCGAAGACGCCACAGGCAACGTCCAGCGCGCGTTCTGATAGTCGCGGTTCGCTCCGAGGGCGTGAATCTATGGCGGTTCAGTTTGATTTGACATCCCCCAAGCGAAGAATTTTTTTTTGGGGGGGGTGTTGTTTGTTGAGATTGGTTGTGGAAGTTGGTTTTCGGGAGATCGCCGGAGCGGCGGAACCGGATGCGTTGGGCGATCGCTGGTGGTTGCCTTTCGTTTTAGCGGGGTGATGGCCACATCTGCAGGTGCAGCA
>JAEUII010000432.1 GCA_016795145.1 Planctomycetaceae bacterium | reverse complement strand
GAAGCCGGCAAAGTCATCTCGGTGGACATCGACAAGAACATGTCCGCGCTGGCTGCTGAAGCTGTTAAGGACTTTGACAACGTCACGCTGGTCAATCAGGACATCCTGAAGAACAAAAACACGCTCGCACCGGAAGTCGTGTCACTGATCTGGGAGAAGCTCTCACAGTTGCGAGACGGTCAGCTGAAACTGGTGGCCAACTTACCGTACAGCGTGGGAACACCCGTCATTTCGAATCTGATTGCGTCGGATCTCCCGTGGCAGCGAATGGTCTGCACAATTCAATGGGAGCTGGCGGAGAAGATGGCGGCGGAACCGAAGACATCGAAGTATGGAGCACTGAGCGTCTGGATTCAGTCGCAGGCCTCCGTCCGCATTCTTCGCAAGCTGGGACCAAAGGTCTTCTGGCCACGACCGAAAGTGGATTCAGCGATCGTCAGTATCTGGCGAAATCCTGAAGCGGCGGCAAGGATCAATGATCGAAAATTCTTCCTCGATTTTCTCCGCCGAATGTTCACTCAGCGACGCAAACATCTTCGCAGCGTGCTGATCGGAATGTATCGCAAGCAACTGACCAAAGAAGACGTCGATGCGTTGCTTGCTGAACTGGAACACAAGCCGGATGACAGGGCTGAACTGCTGGATGTGCCCACTCTGATTCGGCTCGGAAATCGAGTCCATCAGGGTGTCGTCGCGTCTGGCATGGCTGTCGAGATTGAAGACGATGAGGACGACGAAAGCAGTGACGGCGACGGTGCAGACTCAGCCCGGGACAGTGATTCAACCAACATCAACGAGTAACACACGACTTCGGCGAAATGGATGACGCCAGCGAATTTGTCGACACGTTTTTTGGCAAAGGATAATGACGATGCAGGAAAAAATTGCCTACCGCGGATTGACGTTTGACGATGTCCTACTGGAACCTGGTTACAGTGAACTGATGCCATCAGAGCTGGATATCAGTTCGAACGTGACTCGTAATATCGCCGTCAATGTTCCGATCGTCAGCAGTCCGATGGACACCGTGACCGAAAGCGATATGGCCATCGCGATGGCTCAGCTCGGTGGCATCGGCATCATTCACAAGAACATGACGATCGAGCAGCAGGCGATGCAGGTCGATCGAGTGAAGCGAAGTGAACACGGGGTCATCGTTGATCCTGTCACACTTCCTCCGGAGACACCGATTGGTGAAGCCGCCCGGCTGATGGACGAACGCAACATCGGTGGTGTTCCGATCACCGTGAATGGACGACTGGTCGGGATCCTGACTCGCCGCGACCTTCGCTTCCTGGAATCTCGGGACCGTCCCGTTTCCGACGTGATGACGAAGGATAATCTCGTCACGGCACCGGAAGACACAAGCCTTGAACGGGCCGAGCGGATTTTGCTGGAAAACAAGGTCGAGAAGCTGCTGCTGGTCGATGAGAACTATCAGCTGAAGGGTTTGATCACGATTCGCGACATCGACAAGAACCTGCAATTTCCGCGGGCATCCAAGGATTCGCGCGGTCGTTTGCGTGTTGGCGCGGCCGTTGGCGTTTTTGATCTCGATCGAGCAACACAGCTGGTAGAAAAGGGCGTTGATGTCCTTGTAGTAGACAGTGCACATGGTCATTCTAAGAACGTGATTGAGACCGTTCGGGCTATCAAGCAGCGGCTCACAATTGACGTAATTGCTGGAAATGTGGCCACTGTAGCGGGTGCGAAGGCTCTGGCGGACGCCGGGGCGGACGCCGTGAAGGTGGGCATCGGTCCAGGGTCCATTTGTACGACTCGAATCATTTCGGGAATCGGAGTTCCGCAGTTATCAGCAATTTCCAATGCAGCGAAGGCGCTGGCGGGAACCGATATTCCGATTATCGCAGACGGAGGAATTCGTTTCAGCGGTGATATTACGAAGGCACTGGCCGCCGGAGCCTGGAGCGTGATGATCGGCGGGCTCCTGGCTGGTGTCGACGAAAGTCCGGGTGAGATGATTCTTTACCAGGGACGAAGCTTTAAGCGGTACCGAGGAATGGGATCGCTTGGAGCAATGATCAAAGGAAGCAGCGAACGTTACCGTCAGGGAAACACTGCACCGGGTGACCAGAGCAAACTGGTTCCGGAAGGTGTGGAAGGTCGCGTTCCCTATAAAGGTGCTCTGCAGCCTTTGATGTTTCAGTTGACGGGCGGTCTTCGTTCCGGCATGGGATATGTCGGGGCGGCGACTGTGAAGGAGCTTCGCGAGAAAGCTCGATTCATCGAGATCTCAGCGGCATCGGTTAGGGAGAACCATCCACATGACATCGCAATCACTCAGGAAGCTCCAAACTACTCTGTGGAGCATGCTCCGAAAGACTGAGCCAGTTCACCAGGTGCTGTGCCGAATGTCAGGCGCGGCACTTGGTGTCGCTCTGCTCATCAGCCCAGTTTCGGCCGATGAACCCCTGACGGGACGAGCACGTCTCAAGGGTCTCGCGCCGGATGCCGTTTTCGAACAGAGTGCTGAAGCAGCCGCGAGCGATGTTCGACAGACGGCAGCGGAGTCCGTTGAAACAGCCGACATTGTGATCGAAAGAGTCTATGAGGAGACGGAGATCGAGACCGATCGCCCGGACTACTCGCGGGTCGAACGAGTCGAAAGCGAATACACTCGCCGACTGAATTCGGTCCTGGATGGTGCGGACAATTTCACATCATTTGAATCCGCAGGCGAATGGTGGTCTCGCCGACAGGCTCGCACTACCGCGCGTGGCAAAGCGCTGCCAAGAGTGCGCGAATATGTGTCAGGCTTGATGTACGAAGAAATGCCTCAGCCAGATGTCGACTTCTATGACGCTGGGCCGATTTCAATCTCGGCCACTCCAATCCAGAAGGTGTCCGCTCAGGAAGCCGCTCCGGCCGATGACGAAAGTGGATTGAAGGCCAGCCGTCGCTTGAAGACCGACATTCGTTCGATTCAGCCATCGCTCAGCTATGCTCTGAAGAACATCGACAAGAGCCAGCTTCCAGAAGACTATGACGATGTTCTGGATCGAGGTCAGTACGTTGCACGAACTCCGACGCCCGCCGTACTTCAGTGGGCTCCCAGCAACTTCTGGCATTACCCGCTGTACTTCGAAGACCCGGCACTGGAACGATACGGTCATACTTACAGCCCGCTCGTCCAGCCATTCGCCTCAACGGGTCGCTTCGCCACACAGCTTGTCGGATTGCCTTATCAGATGGCACTCCATCCGGTCTGCGAGAAGCAGTACGCTCTCGGTTATTACCGGCCAGGCGAATGTGCTCCCAAGAAGATGTATCAGATCCCGTTCAATGAAGAAGCAACAGTCGTGCAGGCTGCTGCCGTCGCTGGCTTGATCCTGATTATTCCGTAATCAGCTTAGCTTCGTCACCGAAACAACTCACAGATCGAAGGGTCCTTGCCCTTCGATCTGCTTGTTTAACGGCCTCGCGAAAGTTGATCGTCATTCCTGCGAAGGCCAGAATCTACGGTCAGCGAGGCTCCATCCAATCAGGGAATCGTATGTCGACCTTCGTCGTACTGTTGCGTGGGATCAATGTTGGAAAGTCGACGCGAGTTCCCATGGCAGATCTGAGCGAACTGCTGAGATCGCTCGGCTGCACAGAAGTCAGGACTTTGCTGAACAGTGGAAACGCCGTGGTGAACATTCCGCGGGCAACTCCGGCGGCGTTTGGCAAGCGAGTCTCAGCGGCACTCGCCGAGAAGTTTGGGTGGCAGATTCCGACGGTAATCAAGTCAGCAGAAACGTTTCGAACGATCGCCGAATCAAATCCCTTTGCCGCCGAATGCAAAGACGCCTCGAAGCTGCTGATTGTCTTTGCTGATTCCGCATCGCGCCTGTCCTCGGTGAAGCCGGAACCCGGGCAGGTCGGTCCGGACGAAAAATTTGCACTGACCGAGCATGCTGGCTATTTGCTGTGCAGCGGCCCCATTCTCGACAGCATCGCCGGCAAGACTCTGTTGTCCCGAACTGGCCAGTCGATCACAACTCGAAACTGGGCGACGGTTCAAAAGGTCTGCAGCGTGTTGGAACTGCCAGAGTTTCAGTAAACTGCTGGTCGACACGAACGGAGAATGAACCATGACAGATCCTGTGACACTGCTGAAGTCGCTTGTTGCTATCCCCAGTGTGAATCCGATGGGCCGATCGCTCAGTGGCGATCAATACCTCGAAGCGAGACTCACCGACTGGCTCGTCGCATTCCTGAAGACTCATCATCTTCCCTGCGAAGTGATCTCGATCGAACCTGGTCGTGCGAATGTGCTGACTCGCATCGACGCCCCCGGCGCGACGAAGACCGTTTTGTTTGATGCTCACCAGGATACGGTGCCGGTTGATGGAATGACGATTCCTCCGTTCGAACCAATGGAACGCGATGGACGCATTTACGGTCGCGGATCCTGCGATGTGAAAGGGGGCCTGGCGGCGATGCTGTCCGCGTTCCTCCAACTTGCTCAGGATCGCCCCGCGAAGATGCCGAACGTCGTCTTTTCGATGACATGCGATGAAGAAGCGACAAGCCTGGGAATCAATCACATGGTTGCCAGCTGGAAGGGTGAAGTTCCGAGTTATCGCCTGCTGCCAAAAGCTCCGGACGTTGCCATTGTTGCGGAACCGACACTGCTCGACATCGTCGTTGCTCACCGAGGGGCTGTCCGCTGGAAGATCGTGACGCGCGGCCGCGCCTGCCACAGCTCGCGCCCTAAGGAAGGGATCAACGCAATCTATCGCATGGCCGAGGTGGTTCGGCTGCTGGAACAGTATGCAGAGTCTCTTCCGGGATCACGTCCCGCACATCCTCTGTGTGGCCCGGCAACTCTGAGCGTCGGACTCATCTCCGGCGGCAGCAGCGTCAATGTGGTCCCTGACTATTGCGAAATCGACATCGACCGAAGACTGCTGCCGGGTGAAACAGGCCTGAATGCTCGCTCAGAGATTATTGGCTACCTTGCCGAACGGCTCCCGTTCGAAGTGGAACATCTGGAACCGTACTGCCTCAGCAGCGCGCTGGGTGACGATCTCAATTCGTCCCTGGCCAGTGAACTCATGAAGTCGATCCGAGCAATCGACGGTGAACACTCGGTGATCGGCGTTCCCTACGGAACTCACGCTTCCCGCATCGCCGCCGCTGGAATCCCAGCCGTTGTCTTTGGCCCGGGCGATATTGCCCAGGCGCACACTAAAGACGAATGGATTGAGATCTCACAGCTTCATAAAGCCACCGACGTCTACTACCACTTCGCTTCACAACAGTAGCCCCGCGTGCAACGCTGTGGAGGCATCTCCTCCGCAGACACGCAGTGTGTGTAGCGGCTGGGCGCGAGCCCTCCGGTGAGTCTGCGCCATGAAGTCACCGGACAGCTCGCGCGGTTCCGATGGAAGATGCTTCACCGCGAGAAGTGACCCAGAGCACCATACGTACGTGCGATGATTGAGTATCGACGATCACTTCCTGAATGGTGAAAGATCACTGCCGAGCGCCACTGATCTGATGCCAAATGTTGCATGCCTGCCGAATGTTGATGCATCGCCAAAGGCCCAAAAAGAAAATCGAAATTCGAGAGAAACAAAAGTCGAACTCGCGGTGTTTGCCTGCGAAGCGATAGCAACTTTCAAACGCTGATGCTTACTCCCACTCGAAACGCTCTCCCGTGGTTGGCACCCTGACGGCCAGCTCCCGGAGCATGCTGCTGCGTTTCACAGCTTCAACTCTTGCTATTGAGTGCCACACCCTTTCCGCGGTCTGAGCCTGCGCAGATCACATCGCTTTCGTGTCCTTTCTGGAGTGAGTTATGAAACAGCGCAGTATTCGAGGATTTACGTTGATCGAACTTCTGGTGGTCATCGCCATCATCGCCATTCTGGTGGCTTTGCTTCTTCCTGCAGTACAGCAGGCGAGAGAAGCGGCTCGCAGAACGCAGTGCAAGAACAACCTCAAGCAATGGGGGCTCGCACTTCACAATTATCATGACACCTACAACATCTTCCCTGCAGCTTTGAATGGTTCAGGACGTCTCAACAGTACGACGGTCTACACTGCAACTCACCGTGTGCAGAATACCCCGGGTTTTGTGATGCTTCTGCCGTACATCGAACAGTCTTCAGCCTACGCACTCTGCGATTTCAACCAGAGTTTCAGTTTGTCGAATCCTTACGGAATGCCGATCGCTGGCAGTACGTCTCTCAATCCGAACGTCGCAATAACGTCGATGGCGCTGCCGGCTCTGCAGTGTCCCTCACATCCTCAGGCTAATGAGGTCAGCAGCTCCGGAGTGACAAGCCAGTCCGACTTCTACAGCCGTGAGAATGCTCGACGTGCAAGCTACGCGTTTAGCACCGGAAGCATGACCGACTACAGTCTTCCGTACACGTACTATGGAAGCGACATTCGTCAGGGAGCATTTGGAAACAGCGGAGCTGCCAGGCTGCGTGACCTGACGGATGGAACAACCAATACCATATTGATCGGTGAAGCGTGGGGAGGTTCACGTTACAAAGTCGCCGATGCCTTCGGTCCATGGGGCCTGAACGGCACACACACATGCTGTCACCTCTACACTCCGTCATCCAGCACGACGGTACTTGATGCAACGACCATCGCAGCATACTCCCCAAACTTCATGATCAACGCTGCCTATAACAGCGACTCGCTGAAACGTCAGTATGCATGGGGCTACGGAAGCGGCCATACCGGAGGCGCACAGGTTGTTCTCGGAGATGGCTCGGTGAAGTTTCTGAGCGAGTCGATGGACGCACTCACATTCTGGCGTCTCACATACATCCATGACGGTGCCGTCATCACCGATTTCTAATCGCTGCTGCGGACCACTTTTTTGCCTTGCGATACCGGTGAGCACTTTGCTGCTCGCCGGTACCTTTGATTCCTGCCTACATACCCTGACAACGGGAGAGGAGCATACTCATGATTCGAATGTCAATACTCTGTGGATTCGGCCTGCTGATCCTGGCGACCGGTTGTGGCGACTCAGCAAAACCCGGCCGCGGAGTACCAGTTTCAGGTCAGATCACGCTCGGCGGAAAGCCCCTTGCCGATGCTGACGTATCATTCATGAATGACACGTTTGTCGGATTCGGAAAGACCGATGCCGAAGGAAATTATCGACTGGTGCAGGGAGCCGCTCCGGGCAAGAACAAGGTCTCGATTTCAAAGTTTGAAGGCGGTCCGCCCCAAATCGCAGGGATGGAACTGAATCCGGAAGCCGGCATTGACGAAGGCCAACTCGCCGCCGCTCAAATGGGCGCAGCAGGATCGAAGAAACCCGTCGGTCCAAAGCAACTTGTCCCAGCGGATTACAGCAACCCTGCCACCACCAAACTGACCACAGAGATCGGAACAGACGGTGCCACCGGCGTGAATTTTGATCTGTGACTGGCTTTCTGAATTCGAGTCCAGCGAGGGGCCCCTCGATCCAGAATCGATTACGGCTTCAACTGACTTAGCGTCGTGCGATGTTGCAGCACCACGGTGCCTTGTTCGTCGCAGACCTGCAGACGAACCACAGGATCTGGTGCTGTCCAATCCACCAGGATGTTTCCGTAGTTGACGTCGAAGTAGGTCAGTCCTTCGCGGTAGGGATTGATCTCATTCGCAAAGCGAACACCGCCTTTGGTCAGGTTTCCGCTTGGCTGATTGAGACTGCTGCTGGTGACTTCAACCAGCGGATAGCCAATGCCCTCGCCAGAAGCGCCGTCGAGTTTTGCGATCTCGGCCAGATGTCGGTCGCCGCTGATCATGACGACACCTTCCGCTTTGCTTTCTTTCAACACTCGAAAGAGCCGGGCTCGTTCCTTCGGAAAGTTACCCCACATCTCCCAGCCATGCTGGTTCGAAAGGACCTGGTAGCTTGAACCGATAACTCGCAGCTCGGCTGGGACCTTCAACTGTTCTTCCAGCCACTTCCATTGAATTTCGCCAAGCACCGTGGCGGATTCATCAGTGTTCGGCACATATCGCCCCCGATAGCCTTCACCCGCTTCGCGCGAATCGAAGCCTTTCTTCAGCGGGCTTCGAAAGTAACGAGCGTCCAAAAGGATCACCTGAATACGTTTTCCGACCGGGCCATAGACGTGAGACCAGTAGATGCCTTCCCGAGTTCGACGAATGTCGTCAGCAGGAGCACCAAGAAAGTCCAGGAACACCTGCTGAGACTCCTTCCTCATCGCATACTCCGCCCCTGAATCATCCGCGCCGTAGTCGTGGTCGTCCCATGTGGCGACAAACGGACACGTCTCTTTCAAACGAATGAATCCCGGCTGTTCATGCAGCAGGCGATACTTGTCCCGCAGTACCGCCATGTCGGCTGTGTCACCGTAGATGTTGTCTCCCAGAAAGATGAACAGCTCAGGCTTGCCGGCAACGATGGCATCCCAGATCGGCTGTGGCTTGTCCTGCTTCGCACAGGAACCAAAACTGATGCGTTCCAGAGGCTTGTCGCCTGCGACGCCGGCGCGTCCGACCATAAGGCCGACGAACAGTACCAGTGACAGAAAGCGAAAATGAACCACAGAGTATCTCCCAGGTAAATCTACCGGTCGAGTTGGTTAGTCAGTTGAACTCAGGAAACGAAGTGAGCTGGAAGAAGCCGACGACTCAATCAGTCGCGATCGTCAGAATTCAGCAATTCCGCAGAACACAGACTGTCAAAAGCCTCAATCCATCTCAGAATACGCCACTCGCCCGTCGAGCAGGCAACGCTGTGAAGGATTTTCTCCACAGAACGATGTGTTTGTAGCGGCAGGGCGCGAGTCCTCCGGTGAGCCTGCTTTGTGAAGTCACCGGACGGCTTGCGCCGTTCCACTTCAAAATCCTTCACGGCGTTGTCTGGCGGGCCAAACCGCAGTGACGTTGTCTTCCGTTGTTCTCGGTGTGATAGGTTGTTGTGAACGCAGTTTCCAGTTCAACTCAGGAATCCGCAGATTCGGCTTCACGGCCGGATCGAAGTGGTGAGCTGCTGCTCGCCATTGAATCGTCCTGCGACGAAACCGCCGCAGCGGTAGTTCGACGTGATGGCCAGGTTCTGTCGAACATCATTGCGTCACAGTTTGAACTCCATCTGGAATGGGGAGGCGTCGTCCCCGAAATCGCATCCCGTGCTCATGTGCGTCGCATTCTGCCCGTGATCCAGAAAGCGCTGGAACAAGCTGGCTGCACACCTCGCGATCTGAGCGCCATCGCCGTGACGACCGAACCTGGACTTGTCGGTTCGTTGCTTGTGGGTCTGACCGCGGCAAAGACATTGGCGATGGCATTGAATCTTCCTCTGATCACAGTGAACCACGTGGAGGCTCATATCTATGCCTGCGGAATGGGCCGCACGGAATCCATTTATCCGTGCGTTGGGTTCGTTGTCAGTGGCGGTCATACCAACCTCTACGATTGCCGATCAGCATCCGAATGTCGGCTCATCGGTGGCACAACGGATGATGCCGCCGGCGAAGCGTTCGACAAAGTCGCTCGAATACTTGGCCTGCCCTATCCAGGCGGCCCGTCTATTCAGAAGGCGGCTGAATCCGGGAATCCTCATCGATTCCGTATGCCCCGTCCGATGATTCACAGCGGTCGCCTCGACTTCAGCTTCTCCGGCCTGAAGACGGCTGTCCTTTATGCCGCCAGAGGAATCCCTGGTCCGGATCAGCTGACGGAAACTCCTGCAGACCGAGTCAACGATCTTGCTGCAGGGTTTCAAATGGCGGCCGTTGAAGTCATCGTCGAAAAATGTCGGCTCGCCGTTCGCCAGCTGGGATATCGACGACTGTGTGTTGGTGGCGGAGTCGCCGCGAACCAGCATCTTCGAAAAGAGTTGCAGTCGATGTGTCAGAGAGAACGAATCACTCTGAACATTGCACCGCTGGAATTCTGCACGGACAACGCCGCGATGGCCGCCATCGCCTGGGAGCTATTCGACGCCGGTCGAGTCTCCTCATTGGATGCCGACGTCCTGCCAGGCCTTGTCAGACATCAGTTCTCGCAGAAACGCAAAGATCGGTAGTCGCTATCCGCGCACAAAATGTACCTCGTGTCTCCGACGCGAGACCCTGACTGCAAAAACAAACACACAACCCAACAGGTTGGAAACAACTTGTTCAAACACCGTCCCCACGTCGGAATGTGCCTCGTGTCTCCGACGCGAGACCATGACTGCAAAAACAAACAACAAACCCAACAGGTTGGAAACCAGTTGTGCAAACAAAGTTCCCGCGTCGGAGACACGGGGCACATTGGCGTATGGTCTCCTCACTAAGGGTGGCCACTTGAAAAACGGGGCTGATTGTGTCATCGTTCCAGTGCCATGATGGCGTGAACTGCCCACTTTGATTCCACGACACGACAAGCAAGCACCGCGTTTCCAACGAACCCATGTCAGACCCGCAAAAACGTCAGGTTGATACGCGAGTGGTCGTTGAGACGCCGGAGGGTGTCGATTTTCAGTTCATCATCGCCGGTCCAGGTACCCGCTTTCAAGCATGGCTGATTGACTCGCTGTTGAAAGCTGGTCTCATCATTCTGACATGGCTCCTGCTGGCACTCATGATCTCCTTGCTGTTCCCGAATAACAGTTATCGGGACTTTGAGGACTCGCTTGGAGCAATTCAGGGACTGCTGATTGCCGCCTACTTTGTGCTCGACTGGTTCTACGGCAGTCTGTTCGAAGGACTGATGAACGGACAAACTCCAGGAAAGAAATCGGCCGGGCTGCGTGTTGTTCGGAGCAACGGGACACCTGTTGATCTCATGAGTGCAACGGGGCGAAACTTCCTCCGAACTGCCGACATGCTCCCGATGTTCTACCTCATCGGCGCCATGTCCATGTTGTTCACGCGGCGTCTTCAGCGACTTGGCGATCTGTTCTTTGACACGATGGTCATTGATGAACGACGCGAGTGGATTGCTCGCCGAGCGGGCCTGACCAAGGACATTGAACCGATCGTTCGGTCCGAGTGTCCTCGACGGTTTCACGTTCCGGAACGATCACTGTCTGTGATTGAACGCCTGTTCGAAAACGATCGTATTATCTCCGATGCACGGCGGGAAGAAATCGCAAAGCCATTGAGCGAAGCACTGCGCAAGAGGCTGGGCTACCAGGATCCTCCTCCCGATCCTCGAAACCCGCATACGTATTTTTCCGGGCAGGGACTCAAGCACACAAAATTCCTGCTACGAATACTCAAGACGTTCAGTACCGACCTTCCCGCCGAAAAGGAACAGCCACGCAAGGGAAGAAAGCGTTCCCGCAAAGCGGACCGCATGACAGCCGCTGATGTGACGGGAGCTTCAACATGAACCGCGAACGATTCATCAAGGAACGAAGGCAGGACTGGCAACGCTTCGAGTCTCTGGCTCTTAAGTTTCAGAAGACGCGTCAGAGAAACTGGAGCGGTGCTGAAGTTGCCGAACTGTCACGTCTGTATCGTTCGATCTGTTACGATCTTTCGCTTGTTCAATCGCGTGAATGGGGTGCACGCTTGGAACAGTATCTCAACGATCTTGTGGCGCAGGGGCATAACTGCCTGTACCGAACCGCCCCAAAGTCATTGAGTGGCATCTGGACGTTCTTCTCCATAGGGTTCCCGTCACTGCTTCGACAACGATACAAGGCCTTCTGGCTGGCGTTTGCACTGTTTACCGTGCCATTCATTGTCAGCACGTTCGTCGCCATGCTGCGACCTGACCTGGCCGACATGGTGGCTGGCGAAGATGAACTGAAAGCTGCCGTAGAAATGTATAGCAAGGATCTCTACGAGCAGGTGGATGCGAGCTATGTGAAACAGCGCAGCGGGATGTTTGGGTTTTACATCGGGAACAATACGGGCATCGCGTTCAAGGCCTACGCAGCCGGGGCCCTGGCTGGCATTGGAACCTGCTTCGTACTGCTTTCCAACGGAATCTCGATTGGAATGGTGCAGGGAGGAATTCTTGCTGCCGGTGAGCCTGCGACGACGAACTTCACAAGCTTCGTCATCACCCATGGTGCATTTGAACTAACCGCCATAGTGATCGCGGGAGCAGCAGGGTTTGTTCTGGCTCAGGGAATCGTCATGCCGGGCAATCGAACCCGGATTGATGCTCTCAGGTTTCAGGGCCTGGAGTCACTGAAGCTGGCACTGGGTGCCGGATTGATGCTGTTCATCGCAGCGATGATTGAAGGTTACTTTTCGCCTCTCGCGATCTCCCCAAGTTTCAAATACATCATAGGAACAATTTGCTGGATCGCTGTAATTCTGTACTTCACGATGGCTGGACGTGAAAGGACGACATCGTGAAAGTCGAAGACTGCATCGTTGTTGTTGAACGTCGGTCGCTCGGTGGCTGCATCGACCTGGCGTTTGTGTTTGCCAGAGAATTCGCAGGGCCGCTCTTTCGGCTGTGGGCACTCTGCGCGGTACCGTCCTGCCTGACGATCCTGCTGATTTCCGGCTGGAGTACCGACCTGCTCCCAATGAGCGTTCTGATTTTCATGTTTTTCAGCGCTGTCTTTAATGCGCTGCTGGTCTGTTCGATGGGGCCGCAGGTTTTTGGAGTGCCAATCTCGCTGACTCAGGCGGCAAAGTCCTGGCGCAAGCGATTGATTAGCTGGTTCTTCCTCACAGGCATCTCACGAGTTGCTCAGTGCATCGGCTTTATGTTCGTCACAGCTTATGTCGGGCATTTGCCTGAAGTCTTGCTGCTGGAACAAAGCAAGGTCAACGGGGTCACGTCGCGTCTTTCCTGGCTGTGCGGAGGAGGCGGGTTCGGTCGAAACCTTGGTCGAGTGATCGGGTTGACAATGTTCTGGGCGGGCTTAACTCTGGGGCTGTTTTCACTGATCGACTTCCTGAGCACGGTTCTTCTGAACTATCCCATTTTCTCCGCTCGTCTGGGAAGTGGTTCGGCCGACAGCGCCACTGTGTTTGCTCAGCTGATTCTGGATGATGCAAGAGTTCATTTCGTCTTCCAGCTCGCGCTGTGGCTGCCGTATCCCATCATTCGTCTGGCCTGGTTCTTCTGCTATCTCGACCAGCGCATTCGCAACGAATGCTGGGACCTGCAGGTTCAGTTTCGCGCTGAGGCCGCCCGTCTGGAGCAACTGGCATGAAATGGCTTGCCCTGCTTCCAATGATCCTCCTTGCATTCCTCAGCTGTTTTGATGGAACAGTGCTGGCTCAGGAAGGCTCCAGCATCAGCGATGACGCGATTGATTCGGCAGGTGAATCGGTGATGAACCGGAATGAGTTCCGGTCCCTGCGAAGACGCTTGCTGGAATCGGTCGAATCCGATGCCGAATCTGACGAGCAGGGTTTCCTCAGCAAGTCGCTTCAGTGGTTCGGAGAGAAGATTCGGAATGGATTTCAGAAGATCGGTGACTTTTTCGACAGTCTTTTCGGTGGTGGCGGCGGCGGAGGAGCCGGTGGTGGTACGACGCCCAGGTCAGTCTCCAGCGCGGGGAGCTCAGGAGGGCTGGACATCTCGCTGAGTGGCATCATGACGGCACTGGCGATTCTGGCCATCATGATCGTCCTGGTTTTGATCGCCACGATGATCATGAAGCGGATGGACAGGAAGAAGAGGGAATCAGGGTTGCTGGCCGACTCTGCCGAAATGTTCTCCGACGTTTTGACGCCTCCGGGTGAGTTAGCCGCATCAACGTATGAAACACGAGCGATCCAGCTGGCTGCCAAGGGTGATTATCGAGCTGCGATCAGAGAACTGTTGCTGGGGGGTATGAGCTGGATCGAACGAGCCGGATTAATCCGATATCGAAAGGGACTCACTAACCGGGACTATGTGCGAGCCGTGTGGCGACGACTTGAAAAGCGTGATGCGTACATCACAACGGCTACTCAGTTTGAGCTTGTGTTTTTCGGACGACGTGTGCCGACAGAGGCGATGTTTGAAATGTGTCTGAACAGTTTTCGGGGAGCATTCCGTGAAGAAGAAACGCCGACTGTTACAGTCTGACACATTCTGGGGCGCTGCCGCCGTGTTGCTGGTTCTGCTGCAGTTTTGGTGGCTGCCGGGCGAAGACGGTTCCGCGGCCGATTCTTACAGCACGACCGTTGACGGAAAGTTGGGGCTCTTTCGAACATTGTCCGAACTGTTTCCAACGGTTCGTCGTGAAGCCACTCGTGCCGTCCCGGAACCGGGAGTCACGCTGCTGATTGTTTCACCAGACACTTATCCAACGAGTCGTGAAGAAGAAGAACTGCGGCAGTTTGTCTACAACGGCGGAACATTGCTGTTTGCACCATCGCTGGATAAACGAGAAGTCGATCTGCCCGCGCTGTCGATTCGACTGACACCCCAGTACATTTTCGATGATCCGGAAACCTCCCCGCCACTGCCGCCAGGAGTGTCTCCGCCAGCGACAAACGCAATTCCCTCGCAGAGCAAAAAGAACGGTGACAAAGACACACTTGCGCAGGACAATTCGCCGCAGAACGTACCAGCGCCAGGCGATGATCCGTCTATGACAGTCGATCCGGCTGTCGCCATGGACACCGATCCGACTTCAAGTTCCGGGCAAACGGCTGATGCACAGCCTGACCCGACAATATCAAACACTCCCCCAACCGGCCCCGTTGTCCATTACGAGCGCGACACCAAATCAGTGACCGTAAGCGGGCCACTTGCGGCGACTCCGTTCGACATTGTTTCGCGTTCCACGATCGTAAGGCCTGGCTATGCGTCGGAAGTGCTGCTCGGTTCTGACAGTGATCCGCTTGCCATTTCGTGGATCTACGGATCTGGTCAGATCGTTGTCTGCGCAAGTCCCGATCTCTTTTCCAACCGAAGCATGTTGTATAAGCCATCGCGCCGGACTGCGGTTCGGCTGGTGGAACGAGCAGCTGTTCTTCCTCCTGAAATCGCTCAGTTCAGCACTCATAATCCGTCCACGATCGTGATCAGTGAATACTTCAACTCGACGGACGCATTCCGAAGCACAGGTGTCCTGTTCAGTCCGATGATGCGAATCGGCACTCTGCAATTGCTGCTCGTGGCAGTCCTTGGCATCTGGCTGGCATTTCATCGATTCGGACCGGCAAGTGAAACGGTCCACGTAAATCGGCGATCACTTCGAGAGAGTGCAGAAGCGGTCGGTAACCTGCAATATCGCCTGAGCGATGGGGCTGCCGCGATTCGCAGTTATCTGGATTTTCTTCGCAGCCAGCTTCGTCGTCGATTCGGTAGTTCGGTCCGTCTTGAAGACCCAGTATCGATTGCCGGTAAGGCCCGACTGGACGTTGAAGAAGTGACCACCAGTCTGAAGGAAGCAACCAGAATGGCGAATGTCCCAAAGCTGTCTGCCAGCGGAGCGGCCAATTCCATTCGCTGGCTCAGCCGCCTTCAGCTTCGACTCTTTGGCACCAGCGCAGAAGACAGAAAACCTTAGACACTTAACTCATACTTAAACCTGTTTTGAATCTCTGAACCGGGTGAGACGAATATGCAGCTAACAGATGTAAAGCGACTTTTTGACGGTGTTGTCGAGCAGATTGGCAAGGTGGTTGTCGGCCAGATGGAACTGGTCGAAGGCGTCGTCGTGGCGCTGTTTGCAGAAGGCAGCGTGTTGATTGAAGGCCCGCCAGGACTCGGAAAGACTCTGCTGGTTAACGTGCTGTCTAAGACAGTGTCCTGCCAGTTTCGACGCGTTCAGTTCACCCCGGACCTGATGCCTTCGGACCTGACGGGCCACAGCATCTACGATATGAAACAGCAGGCCTTCACCTTCAACCCTGGCCCTGTCTTTACCAACATTCTGCTGACCGACGAAATCAACCGTTCGCCCCCAAAGACTCAGTCGGCACTGCTGGAAGTGATGCAGGAACAGCAGGTCAGCGTGGATGGAAAGACGCACGTCCTCACGCGACCGTTTCTTGTCATCGCGACACAGAACCCGATCGAACATGAAGGTACGTATCCGCTTCCTGAAGCGCAGGTGGACCGTTTCATGTTCAAGCTTCTGGTTGACTATCCGCCACCGGCTGACGAAGTCGAGATTCTGGGCCACTATGCGTCCGGAAAAGATCCACGAAGGCTGAGCGACTTCGATCTTCAAGCTGTCCTGAAGTCAGAAGATGTTCTGGCGATCCAGCAGGCTGTGAAAGGTGTGATCGTTGAACCAAAGATTCTTCGGTACATCGTTGACATCCTGGCGGCGTCACGCACCTGGGGTTCAGTGACGATCGGTCCAAGTCCTCGTGCCGGGGTCAACATGCTCCTGGCGGCTCGAACGATTGCCGCCTGCCGAGGCCGCGACTTCGTGACTCCGGACGACATCAAAGAACTGGCACCATGGATTCTGCGTCACCGTCTTCGTCTGCGACCTGAAGCAGAACTCGAAGGGGAATCCACCGATGATACCGTGCGAGCGATTCTGGAAGCGGTGGAGGCCCCGAAGTCATGATCCCGGCGCGTCGCCTTGTCATCATCGCAGCGATTCTGGCCTTTCCTCTGCTCCTTTCCGGGTTCAGCCAGGCCGTTGCTGATATCGCGCTGCTGCTGAATCTGGTTTTGATTTCTGTTGCTGCCGTCGACCTGCTCATCAGCCCGTCGCCTTCTGAACTGGAAGTTCATCGCCAGATTTCGGAGGTACTGAGTGTTGGTGCGGCGAACCCGGCCACGCTCGTTGTTCGCAACAGAACAATTCACACGCTGAAGGTCAGCCTGCACGATGATCCCGGTCCCCTGTGCACGGTCGATCGCCTGCCGGTGACGATATCGATTGCTCCGGATAAGGAAGTGGAAGTCTCCTATGTCGTGACTCCTCATCGGCGAGGAGCCTCAGAGATGCCGGAGGTGCATCTAAGGTTTCCGACTCGACTGGGCCTCTGGACTCGACAGCAGGTTCGTCCCCTTCCCACGAAGATCCGAGTTTATCCGGACATTCGAGCCGTCTATCGCTACGAACTGATGGCTCGCCAAAATCGTCTTTACGAGATCGGTGTTCGCATGGTGCGAATGCCAGGTCAGGGTCGAGAATTCGAACGCCTGCGTGAGTATCGCTACGGCGATGAGATCAGGCAGATCGACTGGAAGGCCACGGCGCGGCAACGACAACTGATCAGTCGCGAGTTCAATGTCGAACGAAACCAGAACATCGTGATCATGATCGACTGCGGTCGCTTCATGAGAAACGAAACGGATGGCATCTCGTACCTCGATCGAGCACTCAATTCCGCCATCATGCTCAGTTACATCGCGCTGGGACAGGGTGACAATGTTTCGCTGCTGGCATTCTCCAATCGCATTGAACGCTTTGTCAGACCAGTTCGCGGAAAACCAGGGATCCAGCAGATTCTGCGATCCACTTACGATATCGAGGCGTCGACAAAAGTCTCTGACTACAGCATGGCGCTGGAGTATCTCACCACCGTGCAGCGAAAACGCGCGCTCGTTGTTCTGATCACGTTTGTGACTGATGAGCTCCAGCTGCGAGTCATCGGCAACAGCCTGAAACTGCGCTCATTGCCGTACCTGCCGTTGTGCGTTCTGCTACAGGACGTTGGACTACGAAAACTGGCGGAGCGTGTTCCTGAAACAGACCTCGACGCATTCCATACGGCCGCTGCTGCTCAGATTCTAACAGGACAATCGACAGAAGCCGCGTCACTGCGAGAAGCCGGCATCATGCTGATCGATACGCCTCCTGATCTGCTGACCGAGCGTCTGATCAATGAATACCTGAGTGTCAAAGCACGAAACCTGATGTAGGGGTGCGAGAGGCTTTCAGGCGTTTTGAAGAAATGGTTATTGATGATTGAAAAATGAAAATTGCAAATTGAATGCAGAAGTCATCCGTGCCAGTGATTTCTCAATCCACCATTTTGTGGTTACCGTCATTCCCGCGCAGGCGGGAACCCAGCTTTCGACGCTCTGGATTCCCCCAATTCCCGCATCTACGGGAATGAAGCACCCCTGTGCATGGCGCTGACAAAGCACACGTCTCAATTGGGTAGTGCAGAAGCCGTTGTCCACCGGGGTGAACCCGGTGGGGGAGATTGTTGGAGGTCTAATAGAATGCCGTGGCAAGGCGGCGGCGGAAGTCTGACGCGAGCTTTGACTTGGATCCCATCACGGTCAGCAGCTGAACCATGATCTCCTTTGCCTGAATGCCAACACCGCCGCGATCCTGTTTCACGATCTCAAGCAACATCTCGCAGGCTTCCTCAAATCGGCTGTCGGCTCCAAGAGCTTCGGCGAGTCTTAGCTTCAGTTCCAGATTGCCCGGCTCGGCTTCAAGAGCCTTCTTGGCTTCCTGAACGCCACCCGAGTCTTCAACCTGACTTCGCATTTCCAGTTGTTGCTGCAGCACCTGAGCTTCCGGTTCCAGGTAGCCACGCTTGTTGAGTTCATCAATGATCTCGCGGCATTCCTGATCGCGATTCAGCTCCAGAAGAACTCGAGCATGAGTAATCCGGAACTCAGCAATCTCCGGAGCCAGTTCAGCGGCCTTGCGGTACGACGCCTCGGCCTTCTCAATGGCACCTTCTGCTTCTGCCTGTTGTCCTGCTTCGTACGCTTCTTCAGCGGGTGAAGGCAGGAACCCCTTTAGCCATTCACGAAGCTGAGGCTCGGTCTGCATCCCGGAAAAGTGACTGACGGGTTGGCCCTGAAACATCGCAACGACCATCGGAATGGACTGAACACCGAACGCTCCGGCAATTTCCGGAAGCTCATCGACATTCACTTTCACGAGGCAGAATGCGCCTTTGTTTTCGTTCGCCAGTTTCTCCAGCAGAGGCATCAGCTGACGGCATGGACCACACCATTCGGCCCAGAAGTCGACAACCACCGGACGTTCCATGGACTGTTCGATCACGTCCTTTCGAAACGTCTCCATGCTGGTATTGATGATGAACGTGGAAGCGTCGTTGGCCATGACTCAATTCATCCGCTCAGAAATGTCGGGAAGA
>JAEUII010000406.1 GCA_016795145.1 Planctomycetaceae bacterium | reverse complement strand
CTCTGTACCGAATTGAAGTGGGCAAAGAAGTTCACTACTCACGCAATGACGCAGAAAAGGAAGAACTGCTGGCATCTCTTCCGGCAAATCGAACAGCAACGGTCCTTCGCTTCAAAGGTCTGGGCGAAATGAATGCAGCTCAGCTGCGTGATACGACTCTGGATCCACGAGCCCGCGTGCTGCTGAAGGTGAATATCGAAAGTCAGCTTGAAGCTGACAAGACGTTTCATCAGCTGCTTGGCAAAGATGCCAGTGAGCGTTATCGCATCATCATGGATGATGCCAGCTTTGCGGATGACCTCGATCTATGACCGATGTGCATTCGAAGGCTCAGCGATCATTCAACATGTCGCAGATCCGGTCGAGCAATACGAAGCCGGAAGTTCTGGTGCGGTCTGTTGTCCATCGTCTCGGTTATCGATTTCGACTGCATGTGGCTGACCTGCCGGGGAAGCCAGACCTTGTGCTGCCCTCGCGACGAAAGATCATCTTTGTTCACGGTTGTTTCTGGCATCGACATACGTGTCGGTATGGGCGAGTGACTCCGAAAACGAACGCAGAATTCTGGGAAGCAAAACGAAACGGCAATGTTCAGCGAGACCGTCGAGTCCGACGCCAGTTGAATCAAGATGGCTGGGATGTGCTTGTCGTCTGGGAATGCTGGACGAAACAGATGGACGAAAAACTCCTGCCGCGACTGATCGAGTTTCTTCAGGACCAATAAAAATGCCCCACGAGCGTGGGGCATTTTTGCGTCTGTCTGAGAGAAGTCAGTGCTCAGTTCTTTGGAGCCTTGCTTTCCGTCTTGGACTCGTCGTTAGCTTTCACTCCGGCGAACGTAGCAGCCTCAAGTTCATCAAGTCCATCCTTCTCTTCGAACGGACGGATCGAGAAGTACCAGTCGGACCACTGCTTGAACGACTTCAGTCGCCATTCATTGGCGTTCCTCAATCGCTGGTCAGCCGGCGCCTTTTCATCCAGCCCGCCGAATGGATCCATTGAGTTGCCGAACCCATTTGGTTTTCGAGCAATAAACCGAAGCGCCATTTCGGCTTCGAGATTCACGTCGACATTTGGATCTTTCAGACCTTCAAGCATCTGCGGAACCAGAGCGAAATCGCCTGTGCGTCCGAGTGCCCAATAGACAGAGCGTCGAACGTCGGCAACAGGATGACGAATCAGCTTCTTGAGGTTCTCCTTCTGGCCGATGAGTTCCTTTGGATCTTCAATCGACTGAACACTTCTCACGACCTCATCCGCGATATCGACGTCCGACTCGTCAATGTTAATTGGCAGGTTGTCCATCGAGGCCAAAAGCTGGTCCAGCTCTGAAGGTGGCTTCGTGTTCTTCTTTTCTCCGAAGACGTTCCCGCGGTCGCCACGCATCTGCCCTTTGCCGATCAGGTTCTTAATGATCTGGTCGGTTGAACGCATATAGTACAGCAAAGCCAGAGCGGTACCGATTTCCGGTCCGGAGTGCGTCATGAAGGCTCCGTCCTGCCGCTGAAGAGTCAGCAGGCCATCTCCGTAGACAACAAACCAGTCTTGTCCGTTAAATGAACCAAGTTCACCCACTGCTGCCGCACGTTCGAGGCAGTAGTAGTAATACATGTTGTGTTCGACCTTGCTGACTGGCTCAAAGAACCGTCGGTTCCAGTCCAGTCCTCGGTCAACACGACCGTCCATCTCGGCTGCGGAAATTCCTGCCTTGTAATCAGGAAAGGCTGAGGGAACGACTCCGGGTGCGAGTTCTTCTTCCTCTTCCTTCTGAATGGCGTCAGTTCCTGCGAAGACAGTTTCTTTTTCTTTCTTCTGTGCACCGGCCTTCGGTCGCGACCCGTAAAGCATCAATCGACAAATCCCAAGTGCACCAGAACCCGCCATCGCCATGTTGTGAGTGGAGTTTCCGGCACCCGGACCTTCATTGGTACCCGGTCGATAGGCCCAGCCACCGTCTGCCTGGCCACGGCGAAGAAAGAAGCCAGCCGCTTTCTCGACCGTTTCCGGGGCCACCGTGCATCCCGCACGCTGACATGCCCAAAGGGCAAGGACACCATACTGAGACATACTGACGTCAGCGGGTGTATTCGGCGAATCGCTCCAGGATCCGTCGGATCGCTGAGCTGCCTGGACGTAATTGCAAATCACCTGCAAATTGGCGCGATACTGTTCACCTTTGTTTTCTCCCACGTCGGCCAGCAACATTGCATCGACACCTGCCCCGTAAATGTGTTCGTAACTGGCTGCAGGCTGGTAGACGCCACTTTTTGATCGTTCCAGTGCGCCATTGATTCCCAGAACGACTCTTGGATCGGTCTTTGGTACGGCACACTTATAGAGTGCATACGAAATCAGTGTCAGACGTCCGCCGTCAAGGCGAACTGTGGCATCAGTTGCGAGCAAATACTGCACGCCGCGTTCGACCGCCGCGTCAAAACGGGGGACTTTGGTGCTTTGCCTTGGGCCGTCGGCGACAGCCACTCCGGTTACTGAGAGCAATAGGAGTCCGACAATCCATTTCATCTGAGTGATACTTTCCAGCGAAACCGCGACCCAGAATGGAAAAACAACAGAAGCCCGCGTCTTGGAATGTACTTTCGAACAGCACGTAAGTCAAACAGTCATCAGGTGTTCGGTTCTGTTCCGCATCGAACTACCAACGAAAAAAGGCAGAGCCCGCAGGCTCTGCCTTCCATTATTCTTCGACACTTGCGGGCGAATTACTTGCGAACTTCGCCTGGGTCTGTGCAGATGATGCTCAGGTTCGCATCACAGTCACAGGTGTCAGCACGGTCGGTGTAAGCAGCACCGTAAGTACGGGCCTTGAACTGATTTCCGCCCTTGCTGCTTCCGAAACCGGAAATGTTGTAGCTCTGGTTCAGATTGCCAAACGCGCTGGACAGGTCGCTCAGTTCAGCGACGATTGAGCACTGCAGCTCAACCAGGCCAACGATCATTCCGAGAACCAGAATGGTGCTGATCAGCACGAGTTCAGCAGACAGAATTACACCAGCTTCATCGTTCCAAAGATTCTTCAACATGGTCTGTGTACTTTCTTTTTGAGAGAGAATGAGAGTTGCGGTGCTCTCCAGCGCGGAACACGTCTTGTGCCCGATAGGTGCTGCCTGTTGATCTTGCTTCTTCCTCCGGACCAACTCGTCAGAGAAGCAAAAGGCAGCTGAACGCCTGCAAACTCAAATCACCCCTGCAGAGGCTGATTGATGTCGAGACAGGTGTTCAAAGTGGAGAACAGCCGACATCAAACGTTGAATGCGATCAACGCGCCGAACCATCGCGTTTTGTTCAGGAAACAGGCGGGAAAACGCTGAGCTTCGCTGTAACCATTGAAGTGCCAGAATGTTACGTGTTGTATGAACTTCTGCAGTAGCCACGCAGGTTCAGAAATTCAATGGCACTCGCGCTCATTGGTCGAATCACTGCGCAAGGCGACGCGCAAAGAGCCTGATACAAGACATCAGGACAGGGAAGCCGTCTGGTGATTCCGTCGCATGTTGAGATGGCGTTTCGTCGTCCGTTCCGGACTCTGATGTTTGAAGGCCACGTTGGATGGAACGCGCACCAGACAGAATGGGCCTGCCCGATTCCCGGCACGATGTGCAATCAAGAATAGGCGGAACGGTCGCCGTGGAGTCTTTGTCGTTCCTCCACGGCCGACGAGACGCCGACTTTCGGGATCTTTCGCAAGATCCACTACCATCATCGCGAGGTCTTTGACTTGAAGAGGAACTAGGACATCGGGACCATGATGCCGGCCAGAGCATAGCCGTAGCACCCGATGAACTCCGCACCCGCGAGGTAGGCACCGCCCTGGCCGATCACCCAATGGACAACTCCGTCCAGGCATCGTTCCTTCTCTTCAGACACCCAGGTGAACTGGACCGTGGCTCCGATTCGCGGTGGAACAAGAACTCGAAAACAGGCACCGTGACGGCAATAGTTGATCGCCGTGGCGGCAATCGATCCTTCGACCTGATCGTTGAATTCCAGCAGTCCGTTGACGCGGCACGAATACCGAAGGCTCTCTCTCTGACAGCCCACCATCTTCAGCTGCATCGGTTCTGGAATGCACTGATCGAACACGATACCAGCTTCGACATTTCCTCGGCGTTCTCCTACCCAATGAACGGTGCCCGGGAGATGGAAACCGCCCGTCGTTCTCCCCGGAACGCCATGGATCGTGATTCGATCGCCATGCTGAAGCGCGACACTGGAAGAGATATGGGCATCGAATCCGTTGGCTTCAAGGATCCATCCATCCACCCCGCTGCCGGCCGGGCAGTCCATTGTGATCTGATGCTGTGCAGAGATCTGCTGAAGAGGACTTTCCAGGTTCATTCGACGTGCACGGGGACTGGAAAGACGGAGGGAGTTCATCATGGAGATCGGCCCTTGCTGGAGGAGTTGCTGCTCACTGCGGGCAAGGTTCGAAGTTGAAGCAATCGGGCTTGCCTGAAACCCTGGAAAATTCCGGTCGAGCGAGGGTAAACCCCGAGACAATCTGACGGTTGAAACGCCGCGCTGCGTCTGTTCTGCCAAGTAGAATCCGCGCGGACATGATGCGCACAAATGATTACACTCCGCTTCGAGAGATCGAATTGGCCTTTAACCTGACTGGACGTTCCATGCGATTGTTGTGCTTCCTTTTTGTAATGTTGCTCATGCCCCCAGTGGCTTTCGGTCAGGCGGGCAAGTCCACAAAGTCGGCATCGGGCGCATGGCCACCTGCAATTGTCGGAGACAAGCACGTCTACAAGAAAGTTGGGGAGCGGGAATTGTGTCTTTGGAGAATCTCGCCAGAGGCATCAGCGTCAGCGTCCGAAGGTCGTGCCTCCGTAAAGCTGCCATGTATTGTCTTCTTCTTTGGTGGTGGGTGGACTTCTGGTTCGCCTGAGCAGTTTCTCCCGCAGGCTCGTTATCTGGCTTCACGCGGCATGGCTGCGTTTGTCGCCGACTACCGAGTCGCTTCACGCGATAAGGTGAAGGCAGCTGCCTGCGTCGAAGATGCGAAGTCGGCTGTTCGATACCTGCGAGTCAACGCGGAGCAGCTTCAGATTGATCCTGACAGAATCTGCGCAGCGGGCGGATCGGCCGGAGGACATATTGCCTGTGCCACCGCGTTGCTTCCCGGGTTTGAAGTGGCGAGCGAAAAAACGGACGTGAGTTCAGCTCCAAACGCTCTCGCTCTGTTCAATCCCGCCGTCGTGCTTGCTCCTGTTTCCGGACTTCCAATTCCGCAGGATGCCGAATCGAAACTCGAGAGCCTGAGAGAGAGACTGGGAGCAGAACCCGAGTCTATGTCACCGGTGCACCATGTTCGAGCTGGCCTGCCTCCAGCGATCATATTCCACGGTCGAGCAGACACGACGGTGAATGTGAAGACGGTTGAGAAGTTCGCAGAGCTGATGCAGAAGGATGGAAATCGCTGTGAACTGAAGCTGTACGACGGCGCACCGCATGGTTTCTTCAACGCCCCCAACAATGCTCAGGCGAGAGCAAAGGCTGCAGACGGGGCGCAACGGGCGGACGTGTCGTCTGATGAAAAGACAAAGAAGGCGCAGGGCAAGAAGGGGAACGGCTCAGATGCCGGCAAGCTTCAACAGCAGAAACTCGTCTGGCATGCTCAAACACTGCAGGAGCTGGACAAGTTTCTTGCGTCACTCGGCTGGATCTCCGGCCCACCGACACTCACCATCCCTGACTCGAAGTGAATCAATCGGGACGATCAACCGTAATTGCAGAAACGGGCGTCGGTTTCGCCCGGAACCAATGGCAGGGTTTTCAAACGATTTCGGACAGCCAGGAAAATCACTCATGTCGCGTTCGATGTTTTGTGTTCTGCTGAACGCGCTGTGGTCCACATTCGCTGTGACAGGATTTGCACAGTCGTCCGGCGACGCGCCGGCGGGAGTTGTTATGGTCGATCAAAGTGCCGTTGTTCCGATTGTCATTGCTCACCGCGGAGCATCCGGATATCTGCCGGAACATACGACGGAATCAGCCACGATGGCCCATGCTCTTGGTGCAGATTACATCGAACAGGATTGTGTGGTCACCAGGGATGGGATTCCGATCGTGATGCACGACATGATTCTGGATGACCTGACGAACGTCGCTTCTGTTTTTCCAGAGCGTAAACGAGATGATGGACACTGGCATGTGATGGACTTCACTCTGGCGGAGCTGCGACAGTTGAATCTGACGGAGCGTCGGACAGAAAGCCGGGCATGGAAGGCGGCGGGAACCAGGTTTCCGCTGGAGCAGGGTTCGTTTCGAATCAACACGCTGGCGGAACATCTTCAGCTGATTCAGGGGCTCAATGCTTCTCGAAAACGAACGGCTGGTGTTTACGTGGAAGTCAAGGAGCCGGCTCGTCATCGGGCCGCGGGGCTCGATGCAACGGTCGCAATTCTGGATGTTCTGAAGCAGTACGGTTACCAAACGGCAGATGCTCCGATCTTCCTGCAGTGTTTTGACGAAGCCGAAGTCAAACGCATCCGGAATGAACTCCGGTGCCCACTGCCTTTGATTTATCTGACCGCCCAGATGCCATCGGACGAAAAGATCACGGAGTGCGCGGGTTTTTGTGATGGACTCGGGGTTTTGCAAACGCTGGTCGTGTCGGGCAAGTCGGCCAGTGGCGAGCCGGAGCTGACAGGACTGGTTGCCAAAGCTCACAAATCCGGCCTTCAGGTGCATGTCTGGACATTTCGGACGGATGCGTTGCCAGGCTTTGTGGAGTCCTCCGAGCAGTGGATCGAGTGGCTGGCTCTTGAAGGTGGCGTTGACGGCATTTTCGCCGATCAGCCCGACTTCGTGTTGAACTGGAGGAATTCCAGGCTGGCGTCAGAGAAGCCTCCTGGTCAGTTTCGCCTTCTTAAAGATCGGGAAAATTAAGGTTTACTTCAGGTTGGCAGAGAGCGATGGGAAATTCCTAGAATTCGCGAAACTGTTGGACTGACACAGTGTTTTTGCAGGACGAGGTTCGAGGAGTCCGGAATGCTCACCATTGCGGATCCTCCCCGAGCCCAAAATCTCTAAGACGCCCGATCGGGCACAGCCTTTCTGCTGGCATCCTGCAATGTCAATCGCTGTTTCAACTCCTGTCACCATAAGATCCTGCTGCGCACCAGTGAATGCTGCTCGCGGCAGTGTTGCCAATCAGGAAATCCCAGTGATGGAATCCGGGTCGGCCGGTTCATTTGCCGGCCAAAGTGTGAGCGACACGACGTTTCAGTCTCCGGCTCTGGCAACAAAGAATCAGGGTGCAGATGCCTTCGAGATGAAGTGCCTGCTGGATGAAGCGACTGCCACTGCACTCGAGAAGCAACTGGCTTCTCAACTTCAGATCGACCAGTTTTGTGCTCGTTCAGATTCTGGCCAGTATCAGATCATTACTCTGGCGACCGACACAAGCGACTATTCCGTCTTCAAACGCAGCCCCGGTTTCGGGCAAAGAAAGTTTCGCGTTCGCCGCTACGGCTCTGAATCGTGGGGCTATCTGGAACGGAAGACGCGGCGTGGAAATCGAGTTCGCAAGATCCGTTCGAAGATTGACCTGTCGGAACTCGTGAAGCTGCAGGAACCTGCCCTGGAAGAATCGGACAGCTGGGAAGGCGACTGGTTCCGCATGGCGGTGCGGCAGAGAATGCTGCAGCCAGTTTGTCTGATGAGTTATGAACGCCGGGCCTGGTTTGGAAACAGTGAAAATGGCCCCGTGCGATTGACCTTCGATCGAAACCTGCTGGCCGGATTGACGTCAGGCTGGAGTACCGATGCCAGTGGCCTTGTGCTTCCCGTGACGGACCGAAGTGTGATTTGTGAATTCAAGTTTTCCGGGGCGATGCCCGTCCTCTTCAAATCCGCCATTCAGCAGTTTGGTCTCAACCCCGGTGGCTTTTCAAAATACCGACATTGTTTGTCGCGGCTGACCGGAATGTCTCTTCCGGCTTCGACCGAACCGACAGCTCCTGGTGATCCTGCAAGCCCAGGGAGTTCCATCGATGCCTGACTGGTTACGTGATGCGAGCGGCGTGACGACGGGTCTGCCGTTTACGCAGCAACTGATTCGCCTGCTTGCTGCTTTGGTCATGGGATTTGGCGTCGCTGTCATCTTCCGGTTTTCGCACGGTCGACAGCACCCAAGAGCAGCCACTCTGACGACAACGTTGATTCTGTTGTCGATGCTGATTGCGATGGTGTCGATGGTCATCGGTGGCAGCGTTGCATTGGCGTTTAGTCTGGTCGGTGCCCTTTCGATTGTTCGTTTTCGTACCGTCGTCGAGGATACTCGAGACACTGCGTTTGTGATCTTCGCTGTGATTGTTGGCATGGCGGCCGGAGCCGGGCAGCTGATGGTTCCGCTGGTCGGCATGCCGATCGTTGGTGCAGTTGCGATATTGCTCGGACGTTATGGTTCCGCTCCCGATTTGGACCGCAGTCTGCTGACCGTTCGTCTGGGACTGGGACGCAATGTCTCCGAGGTCGTACTTCCGGTGTTAAGTCGTCATTGCCGCAGTGTGAAGCTGACCGGAGCGGCCACGGCGAAACAGGGCGCATCAGTTGAGGTCACGTATTCGATCATCACCGAGAACCCGGAGGCTTTGGTGACATTGGTCAGCCAGCTCAACCAGGTCGAAGGTCTTCAGAGCGTTGAGATTCGACCGGATGCGTGATTGTTCGGCTGCTGAGCATGCCGCTCTGCATGCTGAATGTAACGCACCGTAATGTCTGCCATTGAAGATTGTCATTCCAGCCAGCGTTTACGGACTGGATCGCGTTAGAATTGTGTTACTCGTTCCTTCAATCTTGGAGTGTTCGATGAAGAAGTTTGCAATGCGCCTGTTGCTGGCATCCGTGCTGGCAGGAGGACACACGTGGGCACAGGACGGACCTCCAGGCGGCGGGTTTCCGGGAGGAGGATTTCCGGGAGGAGGATTTCCGGGAGGAGGACCGCAGAACGGTGGCTTTCCCCAGCAGGGACCTCCGCCGATGGCTGGCCCTGCTTCGAGTTTGCAGGTTCTGACTTTGCCAGCCGTTCAGGAAGAACTCAAGCTGACCGAAGAGCAGAAATGGAAGATGGCGGCTCACCTGGACAAGCTTCAGGGTGACATCCGCGGTGTTTTTGAAGCAGAGATGAACAACGCGAACGGTCCGCAGGGGCCGGAACGCTTTCAGCAGATTCAGAAGAAGATTGAAGACGTCGTCGCTGCGACCGACAAAGCGATGCGAGCCGACTTGAATGAAACACAGGCGAAGCGTTATTCCGAACTTCGCCTGCAACGTGACGGTGTGACCGCCTTCCTGAGTGCAGAGACCGCGAACGCGTTGAAGCTGACAGAGGAACAAACGCAGAAGCTGCGTGAGGTGTTGGCTCGCAACAATCCCTTCCTTTCTCCGGAAGATCGCGCGGCGATGGAGAAGGATGCCACTGCTGTCCTGAACGAAGAGCAGCAGAAGCAACTTGTCAGCCTTCGAGGTGCTGCGTTTGAGTTTCCAGTCCAGCAGGCACAATTCGGCGGCGGATTTGGTCCTCCGGGAGGCGGCTTTGGCGGGCCTCCGGGAATGGGTGGCCCAGGTGGATTCGGAGGCCCTCCGGGCATGGGGGCCGATCAGAAGATCGTGGCCCAGTTTGATAAAGACGGCAATGGCTGGCTGAATCGAACCGAACGTGATGCCGCACGAAAATCGTTGCAGGAAAATGGTCGCGGCATGCGTCGTGGCGGTGGCCCTCCGGGATTTGGCGGACGTGAAGAAGAGCCCGCGTCACCAGGTGCGAAAGTTTCTCCATCCGAAGTGACTCCGGCGACGACGCCACTGTATGACCCGATGACAGTTCGAACCATCTTCCTGAACTTCGAAGGCGAAGACTGGGAGTCGGAGATGGAAGCCTTCAAGAACACGGACGTCGAAGTTCCCGCGCAGATGATCGTCGATGGAAAGACGTATGAGAACGTCGGAGTCCATTTCCGGGGGCTGTCATCTTTCATGATGGTTCAGGCAGGCCACAAGCGATCACTGAACATCTCGATGGACTTCATCGATGAAGATCAGAAGCTCTATGGCTACAAGACGCTGAATCTTCTGAATGCACATGAAGATCCAACCATGATGCACACGGTGCTGTATCTTCAGGCCGCAAGAAAATACATCGCTGCACCTCAGGCGAATTTTGTTCGAGTCGTCATTAATGGCGAGAATTGGGGTGTCTACACGAATGCTCAGCAGTTCAACAAGGACTTCATCAAGGAGAACTTTCCGTCGTCGAAGGGGACTCGCTGGAAGGTTCCGGGAAGTCCGCAAGGTCGAGGAGGTCTTGAATATCTTGGTGACGACATTTCATCTTACAAACGCATCTTTGAAATCAAGACCGACGATGATGACGAAGCGTGGAAGCAGCTCGCCAATCTCTGCAAAGTGCTGAACACGACTCCTCCGGAACAGCTCGAAGAAGCACTGAAGCCGATCCTCGATGTTGACGGTGCGCTGTGGTTCCTTGCTCTTGAAGCCACACTGATCAACAGCGACGGATACTGGGTTCGCGCCAGTGACTACAGCATCTACCTTGATCCAGAAGGCGTGTTCCACATCCTGCCTCATGATGCCAACGAGACCTTCAGTCCAGGCATGGGACCAGGAATGGGCGGCGGTGGTGGTCGTGGACGCGGCGGGTTCGGTGGTCCTCCAGGCGGCGGCGGATTCGGAGGCGGCTTTGGTGGAGGCGGCGGATTCGGCGGTCCTCCTGGAGGTGGGTTCGGAGGCGGCGGTGGATTTGGCGGTGGCGGCGGATTTGGCGGTGGCGGCGGATTTGGCGGTGGCGGCGGTGGTCGTGTTGATCGGCCGTCAGCGGAAGGTGAGCCGGAACGCCGACCTCGTGAAGGCGGAGCCGAAGGGCCTCAGCAGGGACCCGGCCCTGGTCGGCAAGGACCTCCCGGCCAGCAAGGCCAGCGACCTGGTGGCTTTGGACCTCCAGGTGGCGGCCCCGGTGGCGGAATGGGAGGCATGGGTGGCGGTCTGAACATGGACCCGCTGATGGGATTGAACGATACGTCCAAACCACTTCGTAGCAAGCTCCTCGCCGTTCCCGCACTGAAGCAGCGATACCTCTCCTATGTTCGCACGATTGCAGAAGACTGGCTGGACTGGAATAAGCTTGGTCCAGTGGTAGACAACTATGCCAACCTGATTAGTCCGTACGTCGAAGCGGATACAAGGAAGTTCACGTCCTACGATGCGTTTCTAACGGCGGTGAGTGCAAAAGTTGCGAGTGAAGGCACAACTCCCGAAGCCGCTCCGGCTGGCGGGCCCGGCCCCGGACGTGGTCCACGACTGTCGATTCGCCAGTTCGCGGAGCAGCGGCAGAGCTACCTTCTGAACCTTCCGGCGATCAAAGAGGCTGCCAGAACCGATTACGTCCGGCCGCCACTCCCGCCGAAAGAAGAGAAGGCCGACAGCAAGAAAGAAAAGACTGCGAAATAGCGGTTTGCAAACGGTCGGGTTAATCAATTGCCTGTTGACAGCCTCGGGCGCGAATGTGCTCGAGGCTTTTTGTTTGCTGCCTCCCAGGCTCAACCGTTTCGGGGCTGCCGACGTTTCGTTCTGCCCTTTTCAGTCGAACGGGGCAGGTCAAAATAGTATCATCGATGCTCCCTCCCATCCTTCCCACCAGAATTGCAAGGAGCCTGGCACGATGAACAACGAAGCGGCTTCCTCATTCACTGCTCGACTCTTCGCCGTCTTGCTCTCCCCAGTTGTTTGTTGCGTCGTGCTGGGCAACAGTTGTCTCGCGCAATTACCGGCGACGCGACTGGATTCTGTGTTTCCGGCTGGCGGCGCGCCTTCGTCGACGGTTGAAGTCACACTGACCGGAACGAATCTGGATGATGTCGACCAGCTGCATTTCAGTCATCCGGGAATCGCTGCTGTTCGAAAGATGGCTGAGGCAACTCCGTTTGACGAGGGGCCACAGCCAGTCGACAACGTCTTCATGGTAACGATCGCTGCGGATGTTCCGCCCGGGGCATATGATCTGCGGTGTCAGGGAAAGTACGGCCGATCGAACCGCAGAACCTTTGAGGTTGGGGCGATCCCTGAGTTTGTCGAGACTGAGCCAAACGGAGGGAATGATCTTCCGGCATGGGTTGTAACAGATTCAGGAAGAACCAATCTTGCTCAGGAAGTCCAACTCCCAGTCACTATCAACGGGCAGACAACGAACGGCCCTGATGTTGACTGGTATCGTTTTGCCGGGAAAGCGGGACAGCGAATCCTGCTGGAAGGTTTCTGCAGGCGAATCGACAGCCGAATGGATCTGGCCATGACGGTGATGACGGCAAGCGGCCAAATCCTGAGTGAGTCGCGAGCTGGCGCGGCTCGTGATTCGATCGTCGATGTGACTCTGCCGGCCGACGGAGAGTATTTCGTCAAAGTTCACGATGCTCTATTCGCTCAGGGCCCCGGTTATGTGTATCGAATTGTCATTGCCCAGAAGCCATACATCGATTTCATCTTTCCGGCCACAGGAGTTCCTGGAACGGAATCTGATTACACGGTCTATGGTCGCAATCTGCCCGGCGGTCAGCCATCTCCATTGCAGATCGATGGCCGGTCGCTTGAACAGCTGAATGTGCGAATCGCGATGCCCGGAGATGTTCGTGGTCGGCTGCCTCTGTCGACGCTGATCAATTCGCATCAGGCAGGATTAGATGGAATTGACTACAGAGTGACTGCGGGCAACCTCGTTTCAAATTCGATGCTTGTTGTGGCCTCTGACATGACAGCAATTCGTGAAACGCCAAACGATGATCCATCGGCTCCTCAGCAACTGACACTGCCTGTCGCTGTTGCCGGGCAGTTTTTCCCTCAGCGAGATGTTGACTGGTATCAGTTCGAAGCAAAAAAGGACGACGAATGGATCATTGACATACTGTCACAACGTCTGGGCGGGACATCCGACCCGGCTTTGTTGGTGCAACAGATTGTCACCGATGACAAAGGCGTAACGACCTATCGCGACCTAACGTTTCTCGATGACATCCAGGAACGCAATATCAACAATCGTGCAGGGCGTCATGAGTTTGATGAACGATCCGGCGACCCGACTTACGCGTTCAAAGCACCGGCCGATGGAAAGTATCGCCTGATGCTGCGCGACGGAATCAGCGCAGTCCGTTCTGATCCACGACTTGTGTACCAGCTGGAGATTCGAAAGGCTCGGCCAGATTTTCGGCTCGTCGCGATACCTTCCGAATCTTATGGATCCCTGCTACTGCGCAAAGGGGGACGAACCACGATCCATCTCGTGGCATTTCGTAACGACGGATTCCTCGAAGAGATTCGCGTCGCAGCGACCGGAATGCCGGAAGGTGTCACGGCCGAAGAAGTGGTCATTGGACCAGGCAATGACTATGGAACTCTGATCCTGACGGCCTCCGATGCGGCGAAAGGAATTGGCACATTGCAGATCACGGCCAA
>JAEUII010000401.1 GCA_016795145.1 Planctomycetaceae bacterium | reverse complement strand
GCAGTCTTGGATTGTCTGCAATCCCGCGCATCGTCTGCACGTTGAACCAGTCCGGATACGACTCAATTGTTGAGCCGTCGGCACGGCAGATCGCAAACAGACTGTAATAGGTCATCGTATCTTTGGGCTCATGAAAGTACCGAGTCCAAAGTCGATCTGGCACGTTGAACTGCTTCGGCCAGATTTCCTGCACCACATAGACTCGATCGATGTCCGGGTGCTGGGTATGAGCAATGACATTCCTGATGTGTCGAGGAGTCAGGTTGCTGCTGACGTCATAGTTGACTCGATCCACATTTCCGAACGGCGTAAACGCGCCCCACGGTTCGCGGACTTCAAAGTAGTTGCCCTGCGAATCTTCTGCGATCAACCGCGTGCGATTGTCATAGGCGGACCAGCCGCAGAACATGTCCCACACGATGAAGTAGCCGAGCGTGTTGCCGACGAGCGGAATCTTGAGAGCGTGACCAACAACTCCGACCGTCAGCCACAGCAAATAGCAGGTTACGAACAGGCCCGCAGCCCAGCGTTTGACCTTCATGTGTCACCAACCTTCCATGACAGGTGAACAACAGAGAATCCATCCGATTCCCTTTGGTCTGGACTCTGTTCTTTTTGGACAAACGGGTCAAGATCGGACTCAGCGGATCCGAGGGGTTCAAGGCCCTCCACAGGGATTTTCTCAGAAAAAGACTGCACTATCTGTGCCGGGTATGTGCCGGGGCGGAGCAACTGATGTGCGTAAGCGTCGCAATTCCGCGCAACTGGAGCAGACGGCTCGGTCTTCGTGGCCGCATTTCCTGATCGAGTGAAGTCCAATCGCTCCGTGAGTATGATCCTGCACTGCCATTAGCGACGGAGAATCGTTTGACGGACAAACTCATGACCCCCAATTCTCAGGGTGCTGCTCAAACACCAGATCTCCCGGTTCATCTGACGATCCCGCTGGCGACTCGGATCTTTTACGCAACATCGTGCCTGATTGCCTTTCTTCTGCTGGCAGGACTCGGCTACAGAATTGTCCTGAACGTTAAGACATGGTCCTGGCTGGCGATTGTCGCAGTTCCGGGCGGAATGCTGCTGGCGGATTTTCTGTCAGGCCTGATTCACTGGAGTGCAGATACCTGGGGAAGTGAATCTATGCCGGTGCTGGGAAAGAGACTCCTGCATCCGTTTCGCGTCCATCACATCAACCCGGCCGATTTTCTTCGGAGACAGTTCATCGACACAAACGGAGATGTCGCGTTCATGGCGATTCCGGTTCTTCTGGCAGCGTTTCAGATTCCGCTCACGTCGAACACGTCGATCGCAGCAGCTGTTTTTGTGACATCGTTCTCTGCGGTCGGACTCATGACGAATCAGATCCATCAATGGGCTCACATGCGAAAAGCGCCGGGGCCGATTCGATGGCTGCAGCGGTTTGGGATCATTCTGAGTCATGAAGCTCATGAGCAGCATCATTACCCGCCCTATGTTCAGAACTACTGCATCGCAACGGGCTGGTGTAATCGTCCGCTGATGGCCATTCGGTTTTTCAGCAGACTTGAGGCACTCATTACCTGGCTCACAGGATTGCAGCCTCGACATGACGAAGTTCAGTTCGCACAGGCTGTGTTCTCGGAGAAACAGACATCATGAGACCGCTCGGCGAAAACAACAATGAAACCAACTCGCCTGAAAACCTGAAGAGCAGTGAAGCTTCGTCTCAGGAGTTTCCCAAACTCGCGCTGCAGACTCACGAGCCGACCGCCTTTGGACATGGCTGGATCAGCGGACTGATCTCTGCAGTCCTTGGTATCGCCGCTTTGGGGACTGTCCTTTGCTTCCACTTTCCCGGCCTGACAGTGGCCGAAATTCGAAGTCACTATCCCGTCGAAATTATCCGCGGCCTCCTGCACCTCGCGATGGTCACCTCGTTCTTCATGGCCACGCTCAGTATTTGCCTGCGGCACAATAAGGTCCTTGGCCTCGTGGGAATCTGCACTACTCTGGCGGCAGCGCTGCTTGGTGGATCGACGGTTGAAATCGGAGGTGACATCCAGAACACGTGGCTTGGACTTGATTGGGTCGTGCTGGACCTGATGCTGTATTCGGCTGTCTACATTCCCCTTGAACGGCTCTTTGCACTGCATCCGGAGCAGCCAACTTTTCGGTACGAATGGGCAACCGACCTGTCGTACTTCTTTTTGAATTCACTGCTGGTTCAAATTGTCGGACTGCTCACGATGAAGCCGGCCATGATGCTTTTTGACTGGGCTCGGATCCCGGCCATCGTCAATTCTCTGTCCGGGCTTCCCATCATCATTCAGGCGATTCTCTGCATCCTGACGGCAGACCTGACTCAGTACTGGGTCCATCGAGCGTTTCACCAGATTCCGCTGTTGTGGCGATTTCATGCGATCCATCATTCCACGGAAGTCATGGACTGGCTCGCCGGATCGCGACTGCATTTTGCTGATGCCGTGATCACAAGAAGTCTGACCTATGTTCCTTTGTTCCTGCTTGGCTTCTCCGAAAAGGCCATCGCTGTTTATGTCGTGGTCGTTGTCATTCAGGCAACGTTTATCCATGCCAACGTTCGATGGCAGTTTCCCATTCTGCAGCGATGGGTAGCCACCCCCTGTTTTCACCATTGGCACCATGCGGCCGAACGAGAAGCGATCGATAAGAACTTCGCCGTTCACTCACCAATCTGGGACTGGTTGTTCGGGACTTACTACATGCCTGGCCGCTGGCCTTATCGGTACGGTCTGTGCGGGCCATGTGATGTCCCGAGCGGATGGTTGCCTCAGTTTCTGTATCCGTTTCTTGCCCTGATGAAGCCACGGCGTGGTAATCGTGGGAACGAGTAGAGCACTGCCGGGAATGTGCGTCTCAAATCAGCGGAAGGGCGCGAGCCGTCCGGTTTGTTGCGTCACCGGAGGGCTCGCGCCCTTCCGCTACATGCAAGTTTCGCCGAGTACTAATCACGAAGCCGGTGCCCCGTCAGTTTCAGGAACAATCGCTCCAGGTTTGGTTCGTGTGTCCGAATTGACCGCACGCTCAGGGAATGTTCCGCGAGGACCGACAGAAGGCTCGTGAGTTCTCGATTCAGTGCAGATTCTGTAGCAACGTTCTCACTGCTGATTCGATAGACCGTTTCATCCGCAGCTCGCTCGGTTTGAATGGACGCGTTGAGATGGACGGAGCCCGGCAATTGCGTGCTGCCGGTGCGAACTTCCACTTCCAGAGGAATCTGCTTCAACAGTTCAGGAATCTCATCGCACGCCAGCAGCTGACCGTGGTCGACGATCGCAGCCCGTGAACAGATCGTCTGAACTTCTTCCATGTAGTGGCTGGCATAGATGATGGCGGTGCCACCTTGCTGCAGAGAACGGATGCATTCAATCAGGTGAGCACGGCTCTGAGGATCCACGCCGACCGTTGGCTCATCCAGAATCAGCAGCACCGGTTCGTGCATCACGGCAGCAGCAAAATTCAGTCGGCGTTTCATCCCGCCTGAAAAAGTCTCGGCAAAATCGTCAGCCCGCCCCAGCAAACCAACACGGTCCAGAGCCTCATCGACTCGACGATGCAAATCACTGCCGGTCAGATGATACAGACCACCGAAAAAGCGAAGGTTTTCTCTCGCGGTCAAGTCCGGGTAAATCGCAAGATCCTGCGGAACGACTCCCATGCGTGCGCGACTCAGAGGGACTCGGCGATTCAGCACCTGTCCATCCAGAGTCACTTCTCCACTGTCCGGTTCCACCAGACCGCAGATCATCATCATCGTTGTGGACTTCCCAGCTCCGTTTGGGCCAAGCAGACCAAACGCTTCGCCAGGATTCACATGAAAGCTCAGGCCATCGACTGCTTTCAGAGTCCCATACGTCTTGACAAGTTGTTTCACTTCAAGGAGTGCCGACATGATTGGGACATTCAAAATGCGTTGATTGAAGACCAGTTGATTTCTCAGGACGGCAAAGAAGCAGCAGGTTTTTGAACCGGCGGAACCCTGACCTGGATTTCGTCGTTCACGACTCGAACCTCATAGCAGGCAGACTTGATCCCGCTCTTGGAATTGTCCAGCCATGTGCCGTCGCACAAACTAAATCGCCAAGCATGCCACGGACAACTGACGGCATTGTTTTCAACATAGCCGTCTGCAAGCGAAGCGCCCATGTGAGGGCAAAAATCATTGATCGCGAAATACTGACCGCCGGAAAGGAATACGCCCACCATCGTGCCATTGCATGCAAAGGAGCGTCCCTGACCTTCCGGAATATCACCGACTTTCGCCAGCGTTTGAAATTCGCTCATAGTCATTCATCAATCAACAGAACCAGGAATTCATCCAAAGCACACAGCTCGTGAGGCAGTCGCGGATTGCGGGAGGATTACGAATGGCAGGAACCAGCCGAGCAGCCACCACATCCGCCTCCAAAGGCCTGGCGATTCCAGGGCATTCGAGCAAGCAGTCTTCCCATTGCACAGGAGTTCGAATACCCGGCCCACGCCATTCCCAAACCCACGATCATGGGGACGATCAGGAACCATGAACTGAAGTATGATGCCGCCGCGCCGATGGCTGTGACGACTCCGGCCAGCATTCGAATCTGCCGCTCGATGGAGATAGGACGACGGGTTCCGCGATTGACCGGCAGGCCAGCTCCGATCCATGCCATCGTGCCGCCTTCGACGTTGATCACATTCGCATATCCGGCCTGCTCAAACATCCGACACGCCTGTTCCGATCGACCACCACTCTTGCAAATCACATACAAGGGCTCGGACGATCGCTCGCCGCGCGACTCCATGACGGCCTTTGGATCCAGTGAATCAAGAGGTGCCAGCAAAGCTCCGACGGCATGTACTTCGTAAAACTCGGAAGGCGATCGCACGTCGATCAGATCAAATCCGCCCTTGCGGCTGAGAGGTGCGAATTCCTGTGCAGTGATACTGCCCGCCATGCTTTTCCTTCACGCTGACTAAGCCAAAAAACCTGAAAATTCGGCGCAAGCTGTAAAGGTTCTCAAAATGCCGTTTCGTTCGCAACCAAGGAAAGGATCTGTTTTCGAGGTCTTCCTTTCAAATTGGGAAGTTGCCATTTTTCCCGTAACGACATGTTGATTTTCCGAGACGTTTTCGTAGGGTTAACCGCGTTGTCGAGGCCTCCGACCTTGGGGGGTTGGCGGTTCCGACATTCGAATGACTGGGATTTTGAAAGGCTGGGTACGATGAAGTTTGTTCGTTCACTCGCAGTGTTCGTTCTGCTGTCATGCGTCACATTGACGCTGGGCTGCACCGAAGGCGAAACTACTGGTGGTGCTGGTGGCGGCGGTGGCGCTGGTTCAGGCGTTGCAGGCGGTGCACCAACTAAGCCAGCAGAAGAAAAGAAGACTGAAGAAGCAAAGCCGGCTGAAGAAACAAAGCCTGCTGACGAAACAAAGCCTGCAGAAGAAAAGAAGGCCGAAGAAGCCGCACCTGCTGAAGAGAAGAAAGCTGAAGAAGCAAAGCCAGCAGAAGAGGCTAAGCCAGCTGACGCTCCAAAGGAAGAAGCTCCTAAGTAAGCTGCCAATGCTGCTTCCGGCCAGATGGGGTTGTCCCGATCCAGTGTCTGGCAGGAAAGCCATTGCCGCTCAAGGAATCTACGACAGGCTCGGACTTCAGTCCGAGCCTGTTCGCGTTTCCGGCCACTGCCTTTCGGACGCGAAATCGCTGAATCTGCTGAATCCCAGCCATTCCCCGGCTTCTGAGAGATCGAAAAACGCCACCCTCCGTGAAATCGGCCTGCCAGAACGTGGGGTGATTTACTATCCTCGCGCGAAACTGCAGGAACCGGAGAGGATGGGCCGGTGTCATTCTGCAGCCCTCTGTCATCCGACTTTCCTTTTTGAAACTGCCCGGACACGAAGATGGAACTGCGGTTTTACAACACTCTGACGAATTCCACGGAAGTCTTTCAGCCAGTCGATTCTGACTGCGTCCGGATGTATAGCTGCGGTCCCACGGTTTACGACTTTGCTCACATTGGCAACTTCCGATCGTTCCTCTTCGCCGATGTGATTCGACGCACTCTTGAATTCTTCGGTCACAAGGTCCATCACGTGATGAACATCACGGATGTTGGTCACATGACCGACGATGCCGCTGCCGATGGCGCTGGTGAAGACAAGATGCAGGCGGCCGCACGTCGCATGAAAGAGGACAAGAAGTCCGGCAAGGTGCCCGAAGGTGCGGTTCAGAATCCGGATGATCCGTACCAGATTGCGAAGTACTACACCGACGCGTTCCTGGCAGATGCACGAACACTGGGCGTTAAGGTCGCCTTTGAATACCCGGAGAACATCCTGCACGCAACGGCCAACATCGACTCGATGCTGGAGATGATCGGCCAGTTGATTCAGAACGGGCATGCTTACGTCGGTCCTGACAAGGTGGTTTATTACAGCGTTGAGAGCTTCCCGGCCTACGGCAAGCTGAGCGGGAATACTCTGGATCAACTGATGACCGGAGCTTCTCGCCGAATCAGTGATGAGAACCAGGCAAACAAACGCCATCCCGCTGACTTCATGCTCTGGAAGCCTGATTCGACTCACATCATGAAGTGGGATTCTCCGTGGGGAGCCGGATATCCGGGCTGGCACATTGAGTGCTCCTGCATGGCGCGAAAGCGTCTTGGTCGTGACGTCATTGATATTCACACCGGCGGCGAAGACCTGATCTTTCCTCACCATGAGTGCGAGATTGCTCAGACGTGTGGTGCAACAGGTCAGGAAACATTCTCTCGGTTCTGGATGCATGCTCGATTTCTTCTGGTCGAAGGCGAGAAGATGTCGAAGAGCAAGGGTAATTTCTACACCGTGCGAGACGTTCTGCAGGGCCGCGTGAAGGATGACAAGGGTCAGCCAACTGGTATCCACGTTCATCCGTCAGTGTTGCGTCTGGAGCTGATCAAGTCCCATTACCGCGGCAACATGAACTTCACTCAGAAGGGACTTGTGGACTCCGCTGGAGCTGTGAAACGTTTGTCCGACTTCCGTGCAAAACTGGAAGCGGCAACAGGCGGCAAAGCGGAACCTGTGGATCTCAGTTACCCCATCCTGAATGAGTTCGCATCGGCGCTTGCTGATGACCTGAACGTCGCAGGAGCGCTGGGCGCGATCCTTCCGTGGGCCGCCTCTAACCCATCAGACCCGGCAAAGGCTCTCGGAGCACTCAACCGGATCAACGAAGTTCTTGCCGTGGCTCCGCTGCATCCAGCTTCGGAAGATTCAGGAGCGGGATCCGGTGAGGCAGCTGAGATTCAGGCACTCTGTAAGGAACTCGATGACGCTCGCAAGCGTAAGGACTTTGCGGCCGCCGACAATCTTCGCGGCCAAATCCAGAAACGCGGCTATGATGTGAAAACGTCTCCGAATGGAACTGTGGCTGAGAAGCGACTGGCCTGATAAGGGCCGCGTTGCTTGCCGTGGTTCGATGTGGTTGATCATGAGCGAGTGTTGACTGAAGAACGCTGTCAACACTCGCGCAATTCTGCCTTCATTTGAGTTCCATCGGAAGTTGCTGAAAACCTCTTTCGAGCCGGACTCATGGGCGAAGCATTGATTTGGACTTTGGCGGCGGCCAGTCTCTACGTGACCCTTGCCTGGCTGACCAGCCTGATCACCAAACGCATTAGTGTGATTGATGCGTTTTGGGGTCCGGGGTTTGTCGTGATCACTGCGATCTCGCTCCTGATCCGCAAGACTGCGGCATCCTCGAGTGACATGCTACTGACAACGCTCGTTGTGATCTGGGCATCCAGACTTGCTCTCCATTTGGCGATTCGCATCTGGAATGATCCTCACGAAGACCGCCGCTACGCAGCAATTCGCGCAAAGCATGAGCCAAACTTCTGGCTGAAGAGTCTGGTGATCGTGTTCCAGCTTCAGGGCGTGATCATGTGGCTTGTTGGGATGCCACTGACATTTGGTCTGTCAGTGGATGAGGATCGCTTTCTGCCTCTGCGTTATTTGGGGATCGCCGTCTGGGCAATTGGAGTCTTCTTTGAAGCGGTCGGCGACTTTCAGCTGGCACGGTTTCGAAAGGATCCGGCCAATCAGGGAAAAGTCCTTTCGACCGGTCTCTGGGCGTGGACTCGACACCCCAACTACTTCGGAGACTTCGCCGTCTGGTGGGGACTCTGGATGGTCAGCGCATCAACAGGTGCGCCGCTGTGGACTGCAATTTCTCCTGCCGTCATGTCGCTGTTTCTGATGAAGGTCTCTGGTGTGACTCTGCTTGAACGCGATATCCAGGAACGGCGCCCGGAGTATGCTGACTACGTCCGGCGCACCAGTGCGTTCTTCCCGCGACCACCTCGTGAGGGGAGGATTGCTGAGTAACGTCGTTGAGAGTGCTGGACTTGGGGTTCAGTTACGTCTTTTTTCCGGATCCGGTTCAGCAGGCTGATCAGGCATCCTCTTCTCGGGCTTCAATGGAGGTTCCGTTTGATCCGGCAAAGGAGCGGGCAACGGTGTTCCTGGAATTCGCTGGAAGTCCTCGAGACCAAACGATTTTTCGGAAGGCTCCTCAAGAGACTGGTACTTGTCCGCGTTGTTTTCCGGATTCAGGTCTTTCGGATAACAGTACATCTCTTCCTGGCACCATCCGTGGGGGCCAATACTTGCAAAACGCTCTTCAACAAACCGAATTCCGTGAGTTTCGAGGATCGTACCAGTCTGTTGTTCCAGATTAGCCAGTTCATTGTTGTAGGAGATCAGAGACTGAGCTTCCGCCACGACCGCATTGGCCCATTCGGTAATCGCTACCAGCTGGTTCAAGAAGATGACACGTCCAACCTCACGTTCAGCCATCTGAGCAACGACGTTTTCTGCTGACGCAGCGCGAGCTTCCCGGTACGCCTCATACTGTTCAAGGCTGAGGTCCAGCGACCTGAGAGAAGTTGCAAGAGCATGTTCTGTCTGATGAATCGCCTGCTGAATATTGGCTCGATCTTTCGTGATCAAGAGCTCCGTGTTGCGTACCCGTGCGCGAGACTCGCGAAGGCTGAGCGGGACCGAGAAATTAACGCCGAGTGTCCAGTCGGTGTGGTTATTGAATCCTGTGTCGACATGATCTCCGGAAGCAATCGCAGTTCCTGTCAGGCCATTCCAGCGGTGAAGGGCAACCGCGTCCAGGCTGGGTCGTGCCAGGTTCTTTCGCTGAATCAGTGTTTCCTGATCAGCCTGCAGCACAAGATTGAGTTCGATAATATCAGGGCGTCTTGCCTGTGCAGTTTCGACAATCTCGTCCCACCGAAACTCAACACGGTCACGAGTCGGCGGTGTGGATGGTACTAGCCGAAGTCCGTCTTCAGGCGGAAGACCGATGAGGTTTCTAAGTGCGGCTTCACGCTGAAGCACGCTGCCCTGAGCCTGAATGAACAGCCCTCGCGCATTGAGGTAAGCTGCTTTGGCCTGAGCAACATCCTTGATGTCATCCAATTCCCGTTTCTTACGGGCGGCCTTGAGTTCGAATGAGAACTTCAGCTGCTCGACCTGAATCTCCCGTGCCCAAAGTTCGGTCCTCGCCTGAACCAGATTCCAGTACGCGGTAATCGTGTCGCGCACCAGGTTCTGCATGGCTCCTTTGAACTGGAAGTACGATTGTTCCTGCTGAAGCCGCGCCACGACGATAGGAGCCAGATTGGCCCGCTGCCCGGCACCGGCAAGGATCGGCTGTGTGTAACTGACTTCCATCGATGGACGGTCAGCCGTGAAGAAGTTGGCGTTGTTCTGATTGTCGAAACGGTTGTTTCCGAAGATCGCTGCAGTACCGCCGAAGCGATTCAGGTCGGTCACGCCAACTCGCGTATCATTTCCACCGGTGGCGATGCCGCCGATCGATGTTCCGGTGGGATTGACGAACGGCGTTTCAGTCCTGCGGAAGGAAGTGTTGGCCTGGAACACGGGGTCAAAACGAGCTTTCGCGACGTCGATCGGTGTCACCGCAATCGCTGTGTCATAGATCGTTCGCCCGGAATTCGCTGCCGTGACCCCCGCAAGCACTCGAATGACCTCCGAATGCTGGAGCGAAAGTCGAATGGCTTCATCGAGCGACAGATACCGCTCTTCCGTTTGTGGATCAACTGTGGCGACAGTCACGGGAGCCGGACCAGACGGACGGCGAAATCGCGACGCGTCTTCCTCTCGTGGCCACCGGATCTGCCCTACGTCCGGGGGTACCAGTTCATGGTCCTGGGAAAACAAAGGCGCATCGTGCAAAGCCAGGGCGGCCAGCACAGACAACACCTTCCGTGGCATATGTCTGGGATGGATTCTCATGCCTCTGATGTTCGACGCGGTGAGTCACGGAAAATGACTCATTCCGATTGCTCGTTTGCAACCGCTGCTGAGGATACCGCCGCTTGTTCGAGTTCAACGGAATGTAGTGATTGGAATGCCTCTTCGAACCGCGTTGTATCCGTCACAATCTGCCCATCCCGCAAAACCAGAATACGGCGAGCGTTCCGAGCCACGTTGAGGTCGTGAGTTACAAGGATGACAGTAATGTTCTGTTGTTCATTGAGCGTCTTGAACAGCTCAATCACTTCCTTGCTGGTCTTGGAATCCAGGTTCCCGGTAGGTTCATCCCCCATCAGGATCGAAGGCGACGTGACCAGGGCTCGCGCAATGGCAACTCGCTGCTGCTGACCACCGGAAAGTTGCCCGGGATGATGGTCCAGGCGGCTTCCCAGTCCCACAAGATCCAGCTTCTCCTTCGCCAGTTTCTTGCGAGCTCGTGACGACATCGAAGGCCCGTAAAGAAGCGGCAATTCCACGTTCTCGATGGCGGATGTTCGAGCCAGCAGATTGAAATTCTGGAACACGAATCCAATGTGCTTGTTGCGAATACCGGCACGAGCAGCCCGGGACATGTCTGCCACTTCGACGCCGTCCAGGAGGTAACTTCCCGTCGTGGGACGGTCGAGACAACCCAGAGTATTCATCAGTGTGGACTTGCCGGAGCCGGATGGTCCCAGCAGAGCGACATATTCGCCGCGTTCGATGAACAGATTCGTTGGGCGCAGTGCATGAACCTGGACTTCGCCAAGGTCATAGGTCTTTGAGATATTTCGAAGTTCAATCAGGGCCATGCGGGCACACAACTTTCCGGCTTCCGGAGTTTCACACTGCTCGCTGATACAGCTGCAGGAACGATTCAGCATTCATTGTTCGCGGGTTGAAGGTGCCTGTCCATTGTTTCACAGCATCCGCCGCCATTTCCTCAAGGTCCGTGCTGCTGATGGACTGATCGACAGCCTGAGTCAGCGTCGTCGGCAGATCCGCAAGGCGAAGGAATTCCGAAAAGCCCGTCGCCAGCGTTTCTGAAGCTTCGTCACCTGACACATCATCCCAGCCAGCCGCAATGTTCAGTCGTCGATACAGGTCCGCGCTCGTTACCGAATTCCATCGGATCACATGCGGCAGCATGAGTCCCACGGCGACCCCATGTGTTACACCAAAGCGAGCCGTCAACGGATTTGCTGTGGCATGAGCAGCACCGAGCATACTGTTCTCAATCGCCGCGCCGGCAAGGAATGCTCCCAGCTGCATTCGGCCGCGAGCATCCAGGTCATCCGGACGCAACAACACTCGCGAAAACGATTCCGACAAAAGTTCCCACGCCTGACGAGCAAACATCTGTGAGATCGCGTTGCGTTTAGTGGTCACAAAGCTCTCGATTGCGTGCGTCATCGCGTCGATGCCCGTCGCGGCTGTGACAGAACGTGGCATCGTGGTCGTGAGTTCCGGGTCCAGGATCGCCACTCGAAACGCCGCCTTGGGATCACCGCAGGCCATCTTGACATGAGTTTCCGAATCGGCGATCACCGCAAACGACTGCGCTTCGCTGCCGGTTCCGGACGTGGTCGGAATCCCTATCATCGGCAGCATGGGAAGCGACGCTTTTCCGACGCCGCGATAGTCATGAATCCGTCCACCATTTGTCAGCAGAAAGTTGGCTCCCTTCGCACAGTCCATGCTGCTGCCGCCGCCAAGTCCGACGATCAGATCAATCTTTTGTGATCGAGCAAACTGAGCACACCGTTCGACGTCGGCTGATGTCGGGTTTTCGGTGACATGATCATAAATGACGCAGCCTAGCCCTGCTGTCGTCAAGATTCTCTCCGCGCGATCACAATGGCCAGCAACTCTCAGGCCGGCGTCGGTCACCAGCAAAACATTCGTCGCCTGCAGCTCGCGCGCGATTGTGCCCAGCTGCTCCAGCATTCCAGCGCCAAAGACCAGTCGAGTTCGCTGATGAAAGTCAAAAGAGACTAAGGCGTCAGGAGGCAAGTTCATCGTATTATGGGAGCTTCCGGAAAGTACCGAACGCGACATGGCAACACATCAGTGCAGGCAGGAAAAACGGACAGGATTCAGGGCGGGAAGCAAGTGGGATGATAGGTTGCCAGTGAAGGCCCGCCAAGCGAGCCACTCGCTGATGACCCAATCTGCAGATGGCTTCGCGTTTCCGGCACAATGCGGTTAGACTTCGGTCACCATTGTTGCCGTGGTTTTCAGAGAATTGCCATGCCCCCATGTGTGAATCGTCGATCAGTCCTGACGTCGCTCTGCAGTCTCCCTTTTTTGACTCGCAGTGCCGTCATCTGCGCGGATGAAAAGGATGATCCAGTCGCGCAGAAGATTGACCTTTCTTTGCGACGAGCGATGAAATGGATCGCGTCCGAGCAGCAGGCGTCCGGAGCCTGGACAACTAATGACTTCGGGGAATCGACCGCGACCACTTCATTAGCCATCATGGCCATGTTGGCTTCCGGACATGTCCCCGGAGAAGGCCCCTACGGCCAGCATCTGACTCGCGGCGTCGGCTGGTTGCTGGCTCAACAACGCGACAACGGACTTCTGGTCGGCCGGGAACGCAGTCACGGGCCGATGTACAGTCACGGCATTGCAACACTGATGCTGGCTGAAGTCTGCGGAATGGTTGTACCGACTCAGTCAGATCTTTGCCGCGACGTTCTGCAAAAAGCTGTCAAGCTGATTGTTGATGCTCAGAACCATCAGAAGCCGCCGGAACATGATGGCGGCTGGCGTTACCAGCCCACAAGTGGTGATGCCGATCTGAGCGTTACGGCGTGGCAACTTCTTGCACTGCGAGCTGCCAAAGACATTGGCTGTGATGTCCCGGCTGAAAACATCGATCGTGCCATCGCGTATGTCCGTCGACTGCATGTGAAGCACGACGGCGGCTTCGGTTACATGGTTGGTCACGGCAGCACCATTACACGCGCGGGCACAGGGATTACAGCCCTCGAGGTCTGCGGAGAACATCGAACTCCGGAAACTCTGGCAGCCGCAAAGCTCATCCTTTCAAGACCTCTGACGAAAGGTGAGCACTACTTCTACTACGGCGCGTACTATTGCACGATCGGCATGTACAAAGTCGGCGGCGAAGAGTGGCAGCAGTCACGCGAGGCTCTTTATCGCACGATCCTTGATCTCCAGAATCCGGAGGGCTACTGGGATCCAGAAGATGGCACGGAACGTCAGGCAGGTCGAGTTTACTCAACATCACTTTCGGTGCTGGCTCTGGCAATCGAATACGGTTACCTGCCAATCTATCAGCGATAGTGAATTTCTGGTGCCATTGGTTTTCCTTCAGTACCATCGAATCCACAGAGTCGCATGACAAGATCTCTGATCGCACTCGGAAGCAACATCGGAGCCTCACCGAGTCTCTTTCAAGACGCGCTGAAGGAACTGGAAACACATGGCCTGATGCTGGAACAAATGAGTTCCTGCCACGATACGACACCGATCGGTGCGGCAGCGGACGGAGACCGATTTCTCAACGCCGCTGCCATTGTCTCGTCAACTCATACGCCAGCCCAGATCCTGGAAGCACTGCAGTCAGTGGAGCACAGTTTTGGGCGGAAACGAGATGTTCGCTGGGGATCGCGGACTCTGGATCTGGACTTGCTGCTGCACGGTGACTGCGTTGTGGATGAGCCGAAACTTCTCGTGCCGCATCCGGCTCTTTGGTATCGACGTTTCGTGCTGTCTTCGGCGGTTGAAATCGCGGGATCCTGGAATCATCCGCTGCTGGGGGAATCTCTCCAGACTCTCTGGCAGCGGCTTCAGGAGCGTCCTGTTCGATTACTCGTTGACGAAACGAACCTGTCGTTCAACCTGAAGGACGATGTCAGGCAGCTCGACATGCCATTAGAGGATGGAATGGCCCTGGTGGAACTCTACTCAAGGATTCGCCGATCGGACGTCAGCCTTCTCTTTGGCATAGTGCGTCTCTTTCCCTCTACAAACGAACAGCCGCGGCTCAGTCATCGACATCCCAGGATTGGTATGCGGGAGATTCCGCTCTTTGTGGACGGTCCGGATGATGCTCACCAGCAGATCGCCATGTTGGTGGGGGCGATTCTTGGATGACGTGTATTGAGCCGCAAGGCGCTAGCCGCGGGTGTCTTCTTCGCATTTTTTCTTGCGTCACCCGCAGCTAGCGCTTTGCGGCTCACTGAGTCAACAGTTCGAATGGAACACTTCACATGCATTATCGAAGACTTGGCAAAACTCCATTCTCCGTCTCATCCGTTGCGATGGGATGTTGGCCGATTTCGGGCATCACGAGTCTTGATGTGAATCGTGAGGACAGCCTTGCGACTCTTCAAAAGGCGCTCGACTGCGGAATCAACTTCTTTGACACCGCGTGGTCCTATGGAATCAGCGAAGAGCTGATTCGCGAGGCCTTCACGGCACGACGCGATGAAGTCGTGATTGCGACCAAAGGTGGGCTGTATCGTGAGGGCAATCAGCAATTCACAGATGGTCGGCCCGAAGTGATTCGAAGGCATTGTGAAGGCTCACTCACACGACTTGGAACGGACCGAGTCGAGCTGTATTACCTTCACGCACCTGACCCCAATGTTCCCGTTTCCGAAACGGCGGGAGTCTTCCGAGAATTGATCGAACAGGGAAAGATCCTGTCAGCGGGAGCATCGAATCTGAGCCTGACACAGCTGCAGGAGTTTCACCGCGTCTGCCCGCTCACTGCGATTCAGCCACCTTACAACATGCTTCTTCGCGACATCGAAGCAGACATTGTTCCGTGGTGTCGGGCAAACGATGTTGCTGTCTGCTGCTACTGGCCATTGATGAAAGGTCTGCTGTCTGGTCAGCTGAAGCGAGACCATGTGTTCGACAATGCAGACGGACGCAAGAAGTATCCGATGTTTCAGGGCGTCGAATGGCAGAAGAACCAGGATTTCGTCGAAGAGCTGCGCTCCATTGCCGAAGACCTCGGAACCGATCTTACGACTCTGGTGATTGCCTGGACCATCGAACAGCCCGGAATCACAACGGCATTGTGCGGTGCCAAACGAGCGTGGCAAATCGCAGAGTCTGCCAATGGCGGATCAATCACACTCACCGCGGACACGCTCGCAGCGATCAACGCCGCCATTTCCAAACGCGGTACCCCGGTGACTCGCGCGGCTGTCTAATGCAGCGGCTGACAAATAACCAACCGCTCAGGCGAGCGGCCGGTGTGAACCGGCCGGTACCTTCGATTCGATCTCAGCCACAAGCTCAGGTATCTATTGACGCCACAGCCAAAGCACTACTCACTCTGGTTCGACAGTTCAAGTTTTCCAGGGAAGACACTGGAACTAGAAATCACTTCAAAGTCCTCAGGTGACATCGCTGAATAATCAAACGTCACGTCGTCCGTTGTCGTGATGGCTTGAGTGTCATTGAAGCGGATGCACTCGATGCGGCCAAGCACTGTCGCTTCGCCTGCATCAACTCCCGCGATGACATTCCCCATGCCATCGATTTGAAACTTCTGAGCTGTCTCCGGTAACGCAACGATGCCAGCCAGCGGAAGTTCTCTGCCCGCCACCTTCATACCAATTCGTCGATCCGACAGAATCTCGAACGCGCCAAATCGTGTTGCGGTTTGATTCTCCAGACGGAACATCACAAGGCCAGAATTGTCATTCACCGCCGCATGATGTCCGCAGCCAGTAATCATCAGCGGGCCAGGCGTGAAGTCTGTCAGGTGAACAGTCGATTTCGCAGGGACAGTCCCCGGAAAACTCAGCTGCCGACGTTTGCGATAACCTGGCGTTTCGCTGCAGTCACTCGTTCGTTCTGAACTTTCATCCGGAAGTGCTCGCTCAAAGCCGGCTTCAACAAACGTGTCCCTGGCAATGGCTGGTGTTTGCAGCGACGAGGGCAACAGGGAATCGAGTGAAGATGAGAGCAGCTTCTTCTGCTGCAGGATTCCCTCGATCTCCATTCTCGAAAGACCTTCGAACGACTCCGCCCAGCCTTCGACAACATCTTCCATAGCATCGGGAAACTGTTTGCGAATCAGCTGAATTGCCTCGTCACGCGTGACGCCTTCCGGCATCGAGTCGATGACTTCAAACACGTCATTCGAGTTCAAATTTTCTTCTGCATGAATGTCAGTCGCAGGTGCTTCGGCCGTCATTGTCAGCGGCAAACGAGATTCCGCGTTCTGAGACACTGAGACAGGAGGCATCTCTGTGGTCCCTGGCGTGATTCCTCGCCCGGCCAGCATTCCCAGAGCCGAAAGCGAGAGTACCAGACCGCTCAGCATCAAACTGCGAAACATCTCGACATCCCTGTTCCATCGCAAAAGACTCGCTGTATTCCTTCAGCGAACTTCGTCAGAAATAACAGTTTTGCAACATCCCGTCCATAGAGGAGTCTTGGACCCGATTGTTTGTTTTGCGCGAAGAAGCCGGAAAAACTTACAGAATTTCCGGTTCGAGGCCATGGGAAGACGGTCTTGAGCCATCTGGAAAAAGCTGCGAAACTTCACATCTGGCTAAGTTCGCAGTATGGCAACCCGGAGCCGTTCGAGTGTCATGGAAGGCACAGACGATTGACGCAGATGTTTCGCCATGGGCGCGTTGCGCCGTGAGCGTTGCGATGCTGTTTGTCTTTTCCTTCGCTGTCGGATGTCTCTCCTCACCGCCAAAGGCCGCAAGTGGTGGAGCCAGCACGATTCAGGTCTCCGATTCACAGCGCGATTCGCTCTGGGAACGCGCTGTCGTTGTGCTGAACCGAAATCACTTCCAGATTGCCCGCGAAAGCAAACTGGAAGGAGTGATTGAGACAAGCTACCGCGCTGGTTCCAGTGTGCTGGAACCCTGGCATCCGGATTCGGTCGGACTCGAGAATCGACTGGAGAGCACTCTGCAGTCCATTCGAAGAAAAGTGACCGTGAACATGCAGTCGAACGGAACCGGAACGATGCTGGTGAACGTTCGAGTCGACAAAGAGATCGAAGATCTGCCTGGGATTGCCGCGAACTATGAAGGCGGTGCCACGTTTAATGAAGCTCAGCCGCTCAATCGCGACTTGAGCCAGGTCGTGGGACAATCCGGGCCATCCCGATGGCTGTCATTGGGCCGGGATCCGCTGCTCGAGAACAAGATCCTCAGCGAGATTCGCGGCGCGTGGATTCCGTAGAGTCGCAAGTAGGTGACGCCTGCCGGGCGGCACTTCGCGGCCTCGCCGCGACCAGCGACCTGAAGACGTCACCACAGCCTCGCATGGCAACGTGGAATCGATTGAAACACCGTGTGAATCGCACTTCTCTGAGTCCTTGCCAACATGTGACCTCGAGAACGTGGTTCGCCTGACGGCTAAAGTCCTTCCCGGCAGGAAGGACCTACTGTAGGTAACGCTTGACGCCTGCCGGGCGGCACTTCGCGGCCTCGCCGCGACCAGCGACCTGACGATATCGCCACAGCCTCGCACGGCAACGTGGAATCTATTGAAACACCCAGTGACTCGCGGGTTCTGAACTATGGCATGTGAGACCGTGGCTGGTTAGACTGAGGATCCTTCCTCAGTCAGACCGCCCGCATCTTCAGAGGTCTCCGATGACTGCCCACTCCCGCCTGACTCCTTTTCTTCCCTGCGCTCAACTGCTCGGGCGACGCGATGTCCTGTCGTTAGCAGGTGTCAGCATTGCTGGCGCGCTGCTCCCTGCCGGCTTTGCTGCCGAGAACAGTCCAAAGGAAGGTGCGAAGGCGGATTCGGTCATCTTTCTGTGGATGGGTGGTGGTGTAACACATCTCGATTCTTTCGATCCAAAGCCGCAGGCACCGGAGGAGATTCGAGGAACATTGAAGGCCATTTCAACGACGCTGCCCGGTGTCTTCTTTGGCGAGCCGATGGCGAAGCTGGCCCGGCTTGCAGAAGACCTCTGTGTCGTACGAAGCTTTTCTCACGACAGCAATGATCACCTTCTGAGTCAGGTCTATACGCTGACGGGTCGAAAAGTCACGATGGCTCAGCTCTATGACGAGCCAAATATCGGATCAATCATTTCGAAGCTTCAGGGCCCGCGGAACGGACTGCCTGGTTACATCGCCGTGCCAGGGACGACTCGGCCTGGCCCGCCTCCATACAATTTCTTTGTTGGAGGATGGCTTGGCAACGCGTTTGCGCCATTTTGCACGGGCGGAGTTCCTGAACAGCCAGACTTCACTATTGGAGAAAAGTCGCCAAATCCAAGTCCGATTGCTCATGAAGATCTGACGCCAAAAGATCTTCGAATGCTGGAAGGGCTCAGTGAGTCCCGGCTGTCCAGCCGCATGGAGCTTCAGAAGACTCTCTCCACCGCCACGCGTCGACTTGAAAAAGATCTTGCTCAGCAGACCCGCGAAGGCCATATCCAGAACGCCCTGAGTTTGCTGACGTCAGATTCTGTGCGATCCGCATTTGATCTCAGTCGTGAGCGTCCAGAGACCATCGAGCGATACGGTCAAACCAAGATCGGTCAGCGCTGCCTTCTTGCGCGAAGACTTGTCGAATCCGGTTCACGATTCGTGATGGTCGACTACGGTTATGATCCGGACTACGGAAACCTCTGGGACAATCACAACGCGCCAGGGCAGAACTTTCCGCATGTGTCCGAACTGTGCATGCGAGGCTATCATCTGGCAGGAACGGACCGAGCCTGTGCGGCTTTGATCTCGGATTTGAAGGAACGAGGACTGCTCGATCGGACGCTCGTTGTCTTCCTGACAGAATTCGGACGGACCCCCAGGATCAATACACTCGGAGGTCGCGACCACTGGGGCACATGCGGCTCAATGTTCTTTGCCGGCGGCGGTGCGAAAGGCGGGCAGGTCGTTGGAGGATCTGACGATCAGGGCGCATGGCCGACGAGCAATCCCATTGGCCCGGCGGACATTGCCGCGACAATCTATGAGGCTCTTGGAATTTCGCAGGAAACTCGAATTCCCGACCAATTGGGACGACCGCATCCAGTGCTTGATCATGGACAAGCGATTGCCGGGGTTTTGTGATTCGCGTGGCAGTCTTCTGAATTCGT
>JAEUII010000369.1 GCA_016795145.1 Planctomycetaceae bacterium | reverse complement strand
AGACCTCCATCACCAAAGAAGTCGAAGAAGTCGTCAATACGATTTCCGGGATTGACGAGTTGCGGTCAACAACGAAGGAAGGGTTCTCACAGGTCGTCATCCAGTTCCATTTGTATAAGGATGGTGACACGGCCGCGCAGGAAGTCCGCGACAAAATCTCCACCATCCTCAGCCGCTTGCCAGTTGGAACAGATCCGCCCCTGGTGGACAAGTTCGACATTGATGCCGCCCCTGTCGCGACGCTCGCCGTCTCTGGTCGTCGCAATTTTCGCGAAGTGACCGAAATTGCCAGAAAGTCGATCAAGGAAGAGCTGGAAACAGTTCAAGGCGTCGGTGCCGTGACGCTCGTCGGGGGACAACGGAGGGCCGTGAATGTCTATGTCGATACCGACAAGCTCGCCGCGTTCTTATTGTCAGCGGAAGATGTTCGGCAGGCGCTGATTCGACAAAACCTCGAACTTCCGGGGGGGCGAGTCGATCAAGGACCGGAAGAACTCGTACTCAGGACGATGGGCCGATTGGAGAAGTCGAGTGACTTCCTGGACCTGATCGTTGCAAATCGAAGTGGGCAACCGATTCGTATCCGTGACATCGGGCGAGTTGAAGACAGTGTGGAAGAACCTCGTGGACTCAGTCGGCTTGATGGTGAGAACGCGGTTAGTCTGATTGTTCAAAAGCAATCTGGAACCAATACTGTCGAGGTGGTGCATGCGGTCAAGGAGCGGTTGAAGAAGATTACTGAGAATCTGCCTGGCGACGTCAAGACGGTCATTATTCGCGATCAGTCGCGGTTCATTGAAGCCTCCATCGAAGAAGTGAAGTTCCACCTATTGTTGGCGGCCATTCTCGTCAGTCTCACCATTCTTGTTTTCATCCGCGATTGGCGAACGACGATTATTGCGACGCTAGCCATTCCCACATCGATGATCCCGACATTCGCATTCATGGCGTACATGGGATTCTCGCTCAACAACATCACGATGCTGGGGCTGATTTTGGCGATCGGAATTGTGATCGACGACGCGGTCGTCGTGCACGAAAACATCTTTCGTCATATGGAGGAGTTTGGCCGCTCCGCAATGGAGGCTGCTCGGTCCGCCACAGCCGAGATCGCTTCGGCTGTAGTTGCAACGACGATTTCGCTGCTGGTGATATTCATTCCCGTTGCCTTCATGCAAGGCCGCATCGGACGCTTCTTTAACTCGTTCGGCTTCACAGTGGGCTTTGCCATTCTGATGAGTATGTTCGTCTCGTTCACGATGACGCCCATGCTTTGCTCGCGGTTCCTCGTGCTGGAACAGGGTCACAGCACCAGCAAATCCGGTTTCTTCTCCAGACTGCTCGACAACTCCTATTTGTGGATCCTTCGCCTCTCGCTCAGACACCGCTGGGCCATCATCGTGCTTTCAGTGGTGACTCTGTTATCCACGCCTGTGGTGTTCTCATGGATTGGCAAGGACTTCGTTCCCAAAGACGACCAGAGCGATTTTGAAGTCGTCGTGACTTTGCCCGAAGGATATACGCTCGATCGCGGAAACAAGTTGCTGATTGAGATCGAAGACCGACTGAAGCAACTCCGAGGCGTCACGCATGTATTCACCATCATTGGCGATACAACAGGACGGGTCGCCAAGGGACAGGGAGACGTGACTGAAGCGAAGGTATATTGCCGGCTGGTGGATCTGCACGAGCGGGATTATTCGCAGTTCGATGTGATGCTCGACGCCCGAAAGATCATGAGTGAATACGTCGACTTACGCGTTGCCGTGCAGGAGGTTGCTGCGTTTCAAGCGACCGGATTCCGACAGGTGGATGTCGACCTCAACCTTGTCGGCCCTGACCTCAATAAGCTTCAGGAAATTGCTGATAAGATTTCCACCTGGATGCAGGCCAATGGTCATTATGTCGACGTGGACACCAGTCTGTCTTTGAGCAAACCGGAATTACGTGTTCGCATCGATCGGGAACGTGCATCCGACTTGGGTGTTTCGGTCCAAACCATCGCCTCCACGCTCGGCATTCTCGTGGGTGGTGAACCCGTCAGCAAGTACAAAGAGGGCGATGAACAATACGACGTCTGGCTGCGGGCCGAAAAGTCGTATCGCGATAACCCGTCCGCCGTGGATTCAATGACTATTCCTACGACCAAGGGGGGGCTTGTCCGGCTTTCCAATGTCGCCCGATTGGAGCCGGCCATTGGCCCGACCGCGATTGACCGCTATGGTCGCCAGCGGCAGATCGTCGTGCTTGCAAACCTGAAGGGAATTGCACTCGGAGAAGCGATCAAGGAAGTGGATGACTACGTGCGAACGCTGGAAATGCCGCCGGGGTATCGTCACGAGTTCATCGGACGAGCCAAGCTGCTTTCAGAATCGAACACGAATTTCGTCATCGCATTTCTGCTCAGCTTCTTGTTCATGTACATGGTCCTGGCCGCGCAGTTTGAAAGCCTAGTGCATCCAGTAACGATTATGTTGGCCTTGCCCCTCACGCTCCCCTTCGCCTTCCTGTCGCTATTCTTTCTCCGGACCAACTTCGACATTTACGCCGTGTTCGGACTGTTCATGCTCTTCGGGATCGTGAAGAAGAACGGCATTCTTCAGATTGATTACACGAACGTCCTTCGCTCGCGCGGCATGGAAATCAATGCCGCCATTCTGGAAGCCAACAAAACCCGACTGCGCCCCATTCTGATGACGACTTTGATGTTGATTGCAGCAATGGTTCCCATCGCACTCGGGCGTGGTCCAGGAGCCGGAGCCCGAGCAAGCATGGCGAAGGTCATCATCGGCGGCCAGGGGTTGTCCTTGCTTCTCACGCTGCTTGTGACCCCGGTCGCTTACTCACTCTGGGAGGATTTCACACACCTTTGGCACCGTCTGGGGCGGTGGCTTTTCGGCGCGTCACCGCGAAGTGCTTTGGCTGTGCCATCAAGTCCTCAGACCGAAGTGTCCGTTGAAAAGCAAGAAATAGAACTTGTTTCAGCAGGCCACACAGCTGGAGATAGCGCAATGGCTGAGGGGACGACGAAAGTAGATGGGTAGACAGCATGAAGGTTAGTCACAAAGTCCTGCTGGCGGGAACCATCGTATGCTTGGCTGTTGGTGCGATCTTGTACACGGCAGGGGCTCTGCCTTGGCTCTTTAACAGCCGAAGAGAACTGCCAGCCGGAATCGCGAGTGCGAACGGTCGCATCGAAGCCGTTGAGATCCATATCGCGACGAAGACCGCCGGGCGTTTACGCGAGCTTCTGGTAAATGAAGGAGAGTTTGTGAACGCGGGGGATGTGTTGGCCCGTATGGACACGTCGGTCGTCCTCGCGCAAATGCGAGAAGCAAAGGCTCAGCTTCGACAGTCTCAGAGCGCGGTGGCAGTTGCAAACAGTCAAGTCACCCAACGTGAAAGCGAGAAGGCAGCGGCAGAAGCAATCGTTGCGCAACGGGAAGCCGAACTGGACGTGGCTAAGAAACGGCTGGCACGGACCGAGTCGCTCGAAAAACAGAACGCAACAAGCCAGCAGCAACTTGATGATGATCGAACCAGCTTCCATCGCGCCAATGCGGCATTGAATGCGGCGAAAGCGCAGGTGGCTGCGGGAGAAGCGGGAATTCTTACGGCCAAGTCGCAGGTCATCGGTGCAGAAGCCGCAGTGGAGGCATTGCAGGCCACGATCGAGCGGATTCAGGCGGACATTGACGACAGCGAACTGAAAGCTCCGCGCGATGGCCGGGTGCAATATCGGGTGGCTGAGCCTGGTGAGGTGCTTAATCCCGGGGGGGTCGTCTTGAATCTGCTGGATGTCGGCGATGTGTACATGACGTTCTTCCTGTCTACGGCCGAGGCCGGCCGGGTCGCGATAGGGTCTGAAGCCCGGTTAGTGCTTGATGCCGCTCCCCAGTACGTCATCCCCGCCAAGGTCTCCTTTGTGGCCGATGTTGCTCAGTTCACACCCAGGACGGTCGAGACGGCGGAAGAGCGCCAGAAGTTGATGTTTCGTGTAAAAGTCAAGATCGGCCCCGAGCTGCTTCAACAATACATTCGCAGCGTGAAGACCGGCCTGCCAGGGATGGCCCATGTTCGGCTCGACGAGAAGGCCTCCTGGCCAGTCTGGTTGCAGATCAGATTGCCCGCCCCATGAGCGCCGATTCGTTTCGCTGGGATTCCAATGCCATTGATTCGCGGCCGGTGGTGCGAGTGCGCGGCGTTGCTCTGCGGTATGGCAAGACGGTAGCGCTGGATACCGTCAACGTTGAAGTGAGAGCAGGAACCCTCGTCGGGCTGATCGGTCCCGATGGCGTCGGCAAATCCAGCCTGTTGTCGCTGATTGCCGGTGCGCGAGCGGTCCAAGCCGGGAAGGTCGAAGTCCTTGATGGGGACATGAGCGACGCACGACACCGTCGCGCCGTCTCTCCCCGCATCGCCTATATGCCCCAGGGCTTGGGGAAGAACCTCTATCCCACGCTGTCCGTGTTCGAGAACATCGACTTTTTCGGTCGATTGTTCGGCCACGGCCGAAGCGAGCGCGAGCGGCGGATCGGTGACCTCTTGCAAAGCACCGGCCTGGCCCCATTCGCTGACCGTCCGACCGGCAAGCTCTCGGGAGGCATGAAGCAAAAGCTTGGCCTGTGTTGCGCGCTCATTCATGATCCTGAAGTCTTGATCCTGGACGAACCCACCACCGGCGTCGATCCGCTCTCACGCCGTGAGTTCTGGAAACTCATCGGTCAAATCCGCTTCGGCAGGTCGGGAATGAGCATCCTGGTGGCGACCGCGTACATGGAGGAGGCAGAAGAATTCGACCAGCTCGTGGCGATGGATGCCGGTCGGGTGCTTGATACCGGCTCCCCTGGAGAACTCCTGAAGAGGACGGGCGCGGCATCAATGGAATCGGCCTTTATCGCCTTGCTCCCCGAAGAAAAGCGCCGCAGTCACCGGATTGTCGAAATCCCTCCGCGCGATGAATCGGAAGACGGCCAGGTCGCCATCAAGGCTGAGAACCTGACCAAGCGCTTTGGAAACTTCGTTGCCGTCGATCACGTCAATTTCGAAATCCGCCGCGGCGAGATCTTCGGTTTCCTTGGGTCCAACGGCTGTGGTAAGACGACGACGATGAAGATGCTCACGGGACTGCTGCCGGCCAGCGAAGGGGAGGCTTGGCTGTTCGGAAAGCCTGTCGACCCCCGCGACCTCGAAACGCGCCGCCGCGTGGGCTACATGTCCCAGTCCTTCTCCCTATATTCGGAACTGACAGTCGGTCAGAATCTCGCACTGCACGCCAGACTGTTCCGGTTGCCGGCGGAGGCGATTCCCGGCCGCGTTCAGGAGATGATCGAACGCTTCGACCTGACCTCCGTGGCCGATGTGCTTCCCAACAATCTCCCACTGGGTCAGCGCCAGCGGCTCTCGCTGGCGGTGGCGCTGATCCATCAACCAGAGATTTTGATCCTCGACGAGCCGACCTCCGGCGTCGATCCGGTGGCGCGTGACGGGTTTTGGCAAATCCTGATCGATCTCGCCCGCCGGGAACACGTCACCATCTTCATCTCGACCCACTTCATGAACGAAGCCGAGCGCTGCGACCGCATCTCGCTGATGCATGCCGGCCACGTTCTCATCAGCGATTCTCCGGCGGCGCTGATCGCACATCGCGGCGCTGAGTCACTCAACGATGCGTTCATCCGGTACCTGGAGGACGCCCTCCAGGAGGAGACGGCCAGCGGGGGCGACGCGACGGAGACAGGCGTTTCGAGCAGTCCCTCCGCAAGCCAGGTACATCACGAACCCCAAGGCCCCCGTCTGAGTCGCTTCGATTTTCAGCGGATGTTCAGTTTCGCCCGCCGCGAGGCGCTGGAACTGCGCCGAGATCCGATCAGGGGCACGCTAGCCCTGCTCGGGAGCGCGATTCTGATGTTCGTAATGGGCTACGGCATCAGCCTCGACGTGGAAGACCTCACCTTCGCTGTACTTGATCGCGATCAGACCACCACCAGCCGAGACTATGTGCTCAATCTGTCCGGCTCCCGCTATTTCATCGAGCAGTCGCCGATCACCGACTATGCCGATCTCGATCGGCGGATGCGATCCGGCGAACTGAGTTTGGCCTTGGAAATTCCTCCAGGATTTGCACGCGATTTGGCACATCAGCACCCGGCGCAGCTCGGCGTCTGGATTGACGGCGCTATGCCCCAGCGTGCCGAGACCGTCCGCAGCTATGTGCAGGGAATGCATGCGCAGTGGCTCATCCAGCAACGGTCACCCACGCCCTGGCGCGGCACAGCAGACGGTCTTATCAACATCGAGACCCGGTTTCGCTACAACCCCGATGTCAAGAGCCTGGTGGCGATGGTTCCCGCAGTAATCCCTCTGCTGCTGATGCTGATCCCCGCGATGCTCACGGCGCTTAGCGTGGTGCGTGAGAAGGAACTGGGTTCGATCATCAACTTCTATGTGACACCGGCGACCAGACTGGAATTCCTGGTCGGCAAGCAACTTCCATACAGTGCGCTGGCAATGCTCAACTTCCTGCTCCTGGCCTTGCTGGCTGTGACAGTGTTCGGTGTTCCGTTCACTGGGAGTTTCTTGACCCTGGCGGTCGCAACACTGCTTTATGTCGCTTC
>JAEUII010000358.1 GCA_016795145.1 Planctomycetaceae bacterium | reverse complement strand
GACGCGGGTCTACGTCGGTCATGCCAGCGGACCGCTGGCCGGTCAGACGAACACGGACACCTTTACGTATGACCGAGCCGGCAGAATGCTGTCCGGTGTGAAGGGGCGTTACAGCAACACCATCACTTTTACGTATGATGATCGTGGTCAGCAGACTCAGGAAACCCTGCAGTTCTCAGCCAGCGGTCCCATTTACACCGTGACGATATCACATGACGTGATAGGACAGACGACGCGAATTGAGTATCCGGCCGGGGAGGTCGTGGACCGACAGTATGATCCTTGCGGTCGACTTAATCAGCTCAGGATCACTCCTGTAAATGGCAACGTTCAAGATCTACTAACACTTGCCTATGATCTAGGTGGCAGAGAAATTCAACGAGTGATCCGCAATGGGCTTCAAACAACTACTACATATACGCAAAATGGAAACATAGCAACAATTTCCACACCAAACGTGGACACGTTGTCATACATCTATGACGCCAACAATAACCCTCTGACGGAAGCCAGAACCGGCGTAATGATTCCGCATTCGTGGTCGTCGATTCAGGGTTATGACAATAACGATCGGCTCATCTTCCGAACATCAGAATACGCCGGTGCCGATACGTGGATCTTGTCACCCGCCAATGACTGGACTGCTACCAGCACCACCTTGCCCAACATCACAGAGAACAGGACACACTCCCTAGCACACGAGATAAGTTACCGAAATCAACTCCCAGTAGCCTGGGATTCAAAGGGAAACCTACAAAATGGTGCGGACGGCAAACAGCTGAGTTGGGATTTCGACAATCACCTTTCCCATGCCACTGTATCGACAGCGGGATCTGTCGCGCAATTCACCTTCGAATATGATGCAATTGGACGACGAGTGCGCACCATACAGAATTCCGCCGAAAATGGCGACGTAGCCACGGACATTCATATTCACTTTCTGTGGCAAGAAATCTCAACCGCTAGCAGTAAAAACGGCAGTTATCTCAACTCTATTCGAGTTTATGGGGAGGGTATCGACGATCTCGTTTGTCAGTACGGCGATAATGGAGAGTCGGAGTATTATCATCGGAATCGCCAGCAATCTGTTACGGCGGTGTCAGATAACCTTGGAGCAGTTAAGTATCACGTGGCGTATACCGCGTACGGAGACCCACTAAAGATCAGCCCTAGCGGGGCCGTCGGCAGTTTCGCTTCTTCATCTAAATCACTGCCGCTTTTTACATCGAGAGATTACCTAGGTGCACTTGGGTTGTACTATTTTCGTACACGATTCTATTCGCCAACTCTTGGTCGTTTCATTGGACGTGATCAACTTACATATGCAGACGGAACGAATCTCTACGCAGGTTATTTCTCTGTCCATGGAGTTGATCCGACGGGAATGGCCTTTGGTTGGCCTAAAATCTCCTTTCATCATTGGTTTGATTCGACTGCCAGAAAGCTGTTAGAGTCAAAATGCGGCCGACTGCTGGGCGAGATTGGAGTTGCAATCGAAGATTTTTCCGACCTGTTTACGACGCCGTTTGAAGGAGGTTGGGGAGTTGGGACAAGCCACCATCAAATTCACTTTCCACCAAATGGGGATAGTTATAGAGATCGCGTGAGGCAACTCGATGACCCAAATTTAGATTGCTGTGATCTTATGAAGGGTATGCGAAATATCATCAGTGATCTTTGGCGGGAACATACACTCGGCCCCGGAGCACAGGGCCCAGTCTTACCTCCACCAATGTATCAATACCCATGGCGCGACTACCCGCGGCACAATTTCAATCCAAATCAGACACAGAATCTGCTGGACTGGTTCACTGATGGATGGTGTCGCCGCTTGCGAACACCGCGTTGCCCCGAGCCCAAGATTATTCCGGTTCCGGTGCCGTTTCCGATTTTTCAGCCAGTCGATGAGCCGGTAGTCGATCCCGTGGTTTGTCGAGAGGTAGTTAAGAACGGCGTGATAATTTACGTGTGTTACAAGGGTGCACGGCTGATTGTCAATGCCGCATTTCCTCCGTCGTGGCCGCTGCTGCCGGCTAACGCTGCTTTGCCTTGAATTCGCCATCACAATTCTTTGCAATTCTTTATAATGGCTCGGGAGCAAAAAGTGACTTTTATATATTCCAGCAATCCTAGTCGAGAGCGGTTATTGTATATAGGAAAGTTACTAGATGTCGTGGATTCAATGGGCATTGAGAATACCGATTTTGGTGAGTTCTTCCGTGTCGGATTAAGTGAAACGCCGGATTTGATCAAAGAGTACTTGGGGATGCATATTATGCAAGTGCTTATGGATGACCGTGGTTTCCGGGCGGTGTTTGCCAATCAAGGTGAGGTTGCGTGTGCTTTTGCGCTGCTTGGTTTTCTGCGACTTGAATGCGAGAATGTCGTTCGTGTTCTCTACTCGGCTCTCGAGTTGCAGGCCGGCACTGAGTTTCATGATCCCTATGCAAAGGAGCTGATCAGCGATCGTTTACTAGAGAGAATCTCTGTGCCACGCAACGCCTCGTTCGACATGCTGACGAAAGAATATGAAAGTGCGTTGCAGCAGGACGGGGATCGGATTCTCGGAAGTAGTGAGGTGCGCCGATGGGATGATCAGGTGGTATGTATGCTGATTGACCATTCTGCCATGCGATTTACGAGCGGAGTTGCTGATGCGTTCAAGCATCCACGGCTTTCTTCTGGAAGGTCAGACCGATGAAAATTCGAAACTTGCTTTCCGGCCCGTACAAAGAATTGTGGTCTGCGTTCCGCCTAACGCTGGGAAGGTCTAAATAGGACCTTGCCCCGATCGGAATGGTCTTTTTGAAAAGCATGGCCTGCCTGTAGAGTTTTGGTTGCTTACAAACTCCGAAACTCGTCGAGGACAGGCCATGGATGGCAGTATCAGTGTTTCGCCCGCGGATCGCAAGGCGTTGTTGAAACTTGTTCGATATGGTGACAGTGTGGCCATGGCCCGACACGCCAATGTGATCCTTCTCAGGAGTGAGGGTTACACGTGGGTGACCGTTGCATCCGGGGGCGTCTTGCGTGGGATGTTAGTCTGTTTCGAGTGTCTGGTGTGACGTTCACAGAGTACTCGAAGCAGAGGTGTCTTGATGGGCAGGCAGCGGGATGGGGCGAAGGAGTTGTATTGGCGGGAGTTGATTCGGAAGTGGGAGTGCAGTGCGCTGAGTACCGGCGAGTTTTGCTGGCAGCATGAGATTGAGCAGCATCAGTTGCATGCGTGGCGGCAGACGCTCGAGCGGTGGGATGCGGAGTGACCGTTGCATCCACGGGCGCGTACGGGTGCCTTGGCGGATTCGGAGCCCGGTGGCGGTTTTGGCCGGTTGATGCAGGCGGCGGTTACGGCTGCGATGTCATGGGGTTGGCGGACATCGAGCGGCGTTCGAGGCGGCGCTGGCGTTTGCGTTTGATGGCGGCCTGAGACTCGGCGGTGCGTTGTTTCAGAAGTGCGCCGGGATTTGCCGCCAGCCACTGATCGGGCAGCAGCGCATCGAGTTCGGCGCCCTCAAGTTTTCCGATGCGGCAGAGGACATCCTTGAGGTAGGCTTCGACATCAATCTTCAGTCGACGGCAGGGCATGGTGTTCGGCGTCAATTAGTAGTCATGGTCGGCACTTCTTGTTGTCGCTAAGCAGTCTGACCACGCAGACGCTGTACGATGCGGATCTGACGGATAACACGGGGCTGGAAACCACCACCGGAATCACCGTGACAAATCCGCTGGGCGGTACGTACACTGTGAGTCTGGCAGCCGCTCTTACCAAACTGGGTCAGCCAGTGGCCCAGGGCGGTGCCGGCATCAGCTTTGCGGCTGGCACACCGGGATCTGCCGTCGTGAATATCAATGCGGAAAACGAAATCAGCTTCAGTCTCAGTGATGCTCAGGGTCGCTCACTGA
>JAEUII010000345.1 GCA_016795145.1 Planctomycetaceae bacterium | reverse complement strand
TCTTCCGCAAAAACTGCCGAATTTACTCGATTAATGTCTGATATTGCTGCACTTTCGACCTTCTGCGAAACTTCAAGGTTCTGAGCGGACCAGCCACTTTTGGCAGAGTGCAGTCCGGCTCGCGACGAAGGTTCTCCGGTTTTGCGGTGAGTCTTCGTGGTGATGATCGACCATGTCGTCTGTGAGATGGGATCGAGCAGACAAGGTGTGAAGAAATCTGGCAACGAGCCTGGAGGCTGATCGCATCAAGGGAGCACGGCCCTTTGACGCCCAGCAGGATGCTATGGACAGCGAGAAGACCGGAATCGCCATTCGACGCGACGCGCTCAGCACATTGCTGGTGCGAGTTGTCGGCATTGGCCTGATGTTCGGTTCAACAGTACTGACTTCACGTGTCCTGGGACCCTACGAATTTGGGATCTACAACGCCGCTCTTGCTCTGGCCACTCTGTTGTCCGCACTGGCTCCCCTCGGAACTGACCGCGTTCTGGTTCGCAACCTTTCTGTCCGTCCCGACCTTGATCACATTGGACCAGAAATCGCGCTCAGTCATCGCTGTACGGCGGTCATCACGGGCCTGCTGATTCCCGCCTGCCTGATCACTTCGCTCGTCTTGACATACGTGCTGGATCGACCGCATCTGGGACTCACAGCCGTCCTTGCGATTGTCATGCTGGTACCGCTGACGGTCACCTACCTGCGGCAGTGGATCGCGATTCCTCTGGTCGGTACTCGCAAGGCGGTCATGCCGGAACAGGTGCTGTTCCCATTGCTAAGCTCTGGCCTGATGGGCCTGTTGATCTGGCGATCGCAGCCGATGACGGCATGGACCGCGACCATTGTTCATGCCGCAATGACACTGGGAATCTGGCTCTTCTCGTTAAGGACCGGACCGCTTCAGAAAGCCTACTCAGCCGCTGTTCACTCACACCAGTCGTCCATCGCTAGTGTTCCGGATCGCCTGTCAGAAGGGATGCCGTTTGTCTGGGGCGCGATTGGAGCGATCCTCTGTCAAAAATGCATGCCGCTGGTGGTCGCCGCCGGCTGTGGATTTGCTGACACCGCGCACTTTTCTCTGGCGATGATGATCACGGCATTGCCCGCGATTCCACTTGGCATTCTCAACCTGAGTCTGGTACCGCAGTTTGCGCGTCTGCACAGCGAGGGAAATCTTGAAGGCGCACGTTTGCTTGGACGACGGTCTGCCGTCGCGACCTTTCTGACTGCACTTGTTGTCAGCATGGCCATCTGGTTCGGTCGCCCGATCCTGCTCTACTTCTTTGATGCTCGATACACGCTTGTTATCGGACTTCTTCCCACTCTGTTGCTTGCTGTGATTGTCGATTGCCTTACTGGCCCAACGATTCCGGTCATGCAGACGATGGGTATGGAACGCACCTACAGCCGAGCATTGTTCACGTGGATTCCGATTCAACTGGTAATGAACTACGTGCTCAGCAGTTACCTGGAAGCAGATGGCGCCGCCATCGGATACCTGCTTGGACGCTGCCTGTGGAACGTGATGGTTGTGGCTTTGATCTATCGCCATCACGGGTTTGTGATGCTCCCCACCTTCGATCTTCCGTCACTTCCCGGTCTACCACGTCGTCCCGCATTAGTCGTGGGAGATTCATCATCTGCAAGTGTTTTCCCTAAGTCATTTCCAGGAGACCAGGAGTCCTCCGTCGCCGCGTAATTCTGCTTTTCTGATTCCGTCCTGTTGGTCCAGAGTCTTTATTCCTATGTCGACAACCATCGCAGCATTTGTCGCAACCCTGCTTGCAACCGGAATGGCATCCGCAGCCAACCACCAGATGGCACTGGTCGGTGGAGCCGTCGGCTGCGTGCTGTTCGCGCTGTACGGAATGCTGAGTCGCGGGGCGACGATGTACGTGATCTTCCTGGTCAGCGCTTCGGTGCTGGCGATCATTTCACTCGTCTCATCAGAAGCAAACACGGCGGAATTCACCAGCACCATTCACATTCTCTGCAGCTATCTGGCGCTCATTGCCCTGGCGTTCTCGTCGAAAGATCTGAGTTCGTTTTGTCAGCAAACCATGTTGATGACCAACGTGCTGCTCACCGGCTGGATTCTCTATCAGGCACAACAGCTGGATTCGCTGGATTCCTGGTCGATTTCGAATCCATCCGGTGCGACGAATCTGATGCCCGCACAGATCAACATGACGCTTGGACTGGTCCTGTCCCGCATCTACGAGTCTCAGGGACTTCGGAAGCTGCTGTATACGATGCTGCTGGGCCTGAACCTGATCGCCGTCTTTACCGTCATGTCCCGAAACGGTATCGGTGCGATGTTGATCATTCTGATTCTGTATGTCCTGTTCAATCAGAAGAAGCTGGCTGCGTTTCTAATCATCGCGATGGTGGCCGGTACCGCGATGTTTGACCAGCTGATGAACACTCCGTTCGTCTACAACATGCTGGTTCGGATGCGAATTGTGGGATACGTTCCCAGAGCACCGCGCTCGGTCATCTGGCAAATCTCCTTCGAAAATATCTGGCACTATCCATGGCTTGGTGTCGGCCCCGGGGAACCTCGTAAGATCCTCGCCGTACTGGACATCAATCATGCTCACAACAACATCGTTCAGGTGGCATTTGAGACCGGTATACCATCGGCGGTGATCATTACGCTGATCACGGGACTTCTGATCTGGATGCCAATCAGCATGGTGTTTCGACAGCGTGAGAACTTCGTGCACACGCTGGCCATTATTGCTTACGTGATCTTCTCCTGGACCGGCGGCCCGCTGCACTTCCCTGGAACAACGCTGCTGCTGGCCTGCTGTGTCAATGAGGCTCGCATGGCGATTGCACGTCAGAACAAGGCCGATGGCACCAACTGGGCACCGGCGTCAAATGCACTTCCGTCACCCCAGCGTCGAGCTGCGTAAGACCGGTTCGACGTAGTGGATCCTGCTGTAGTGGATCTTGCTAAAGATCCCTGAATGCAGCGCTATTCCCAGGGCCCTCGACTGGGAATTCGTCACAATCTGAGCCGCGAGACGATAGCCGCGGGTGTCTTCCACGTGTTTTTCTGACGTGCTTCTCTGACGTTCACCCGCAGCTAGTGGTTTGTCACATCAACAATTTAGGATTAGCCGTCATTCCCGCGCAGGCGGGAACCCAGAACGTTGCAAGCTGGGTTCCCGCCTGCGCGGGAATGACGAACCCCTTTTCGTTAGTCTGACAGAGCACTACTAGCGCTTTGCGGCTCACTAAGTCGATGGCCTCCTACCGCTGAATTCAAGGCGAGACGAAGCACGAGAAGAATTCTCAAAGGTCTGCAGCAATTTGCGTAAGCCATCAAGATCCTGCAGAATCCAGTGCCCGTGGGATCTCCGTACTGTTGGAAGCCCGCATCTGACATCGCCGATCGGCCTTGCTTACCAATGAACTCGCTTCAACGATCCACACTTCCACCGCTCACGCTTGTCAGGACACGACGTACACGAGTACGCGACCTGAAGGGGTTCAAGCGTTCGCATCAGGTACCAACGGAGCACAATGACCACACGGCAGCCTTTGTCGCTCGCATCGCTGCTGAAGACATTGCAGGAGATTTGGATGATCGTTTTGCGGAGTTTCGTCGGCACATGGGATTTCGGCGTGTCGATTTGAACGTGTCCGATCCCGATTCGGGAGTTGGCACGATTCAAACACCCTGGTTTGAATACCGCATCATCGCAACTCTTTCGAGCGACGATGTCACTGAAGTCGAATGGCGCTGGCAACTGTCGGAGTTTTCTGAACCGGATCGGCTGAATGATCAGGGCGTCGCTCAGGCCTTTAGCGGGTTCTTTGACACCGTGGAGTTTCATCCGAGCGAACCACTGGACATCGCTGAGATCATCGATCAGATCGAATCGACATCACCGACCGGAATCACGCTGGATTACGACCGCCACGCAACGTGGTGTTCGATCATCATCAAGGGGCTTGGGGCCACACTGACGATGGTGTCCGACCGTTTGTCGCTGCTCGTTCACCAGCCGCCCGCGCCAGGACAGCTGGTCGAAGCATTCCTGAAAGCGCAGCAGCAGTTCGTGTGTCGTAACGCGTAACTCAGAGCCGAAGCAAAACGCTACTGAGCGATCTTCAGTCGTCGAACTCGATGATTGTTGCTGTCCCCAACGTACAGCCAGCCGTCTGCCGAAACAAACACACCGTGTGGTCGGTTAAGTCGACACTTGAGCGGTGGTCCATCCGGACCGTCTCCCGGCTGCCCGTCCCCGATCACGGTTTCGATTGTGTCCCTTGATGGCCGATAGACTCGAACGGTATGGCTTTCCGTATCGGCGAAATACAGGTCACCATTTGCCGCGAGCGCTACACCTTTTGGGCCGGCCAGTTGAGCGACCTTTGCTGGTCCGCCGTCGCCGCTATAGCCGCTCTTTCCGGTGCCAGCCAGATGTTTCAGATGTCCATTCTCCAGCTCAAATCGAAAGAGTGCATTGCCTTCACGGAGAGCCAGGTACATCGTGGTCCTGCCATCGAACTCCAGCGCGCGAGGTCCGTTGAGCGGAGTCCCGACAACAGGTGAACCATCCGGTGTCTTTCCCGCGCGACCTGTTCCGGCAAACGTCGAGATGACACCTGTCGACGCGTCGACTTTGCGAATGCGATGGTTGCGAATATCGCAGATGTAAATATTGTCCTGTGCATCCAGTACGATCGAATGAGGTTGATTCAACTGAGCGGCTGTGGCAGGCCCGTTGTCACCGGAGTCACCAGGTTTTCCATTGCCCGCGACCGTGGAGATGGCTCCGGTCTGAGCATCAACTTTTCGTACGAGATGGTTTTGCATTTCCACAAACAACATGTTGCCGCGCGAATCAAAACGCACTTCATAAGGCTCGTTGAGTTCCGCCTGAAGAGCCGATTTGCCGTCACCCGAGTATCCTTTTCGTCCCGAACCGGCAACGACTTTTGTGTGACCTGTTGTCAGGTCAACTCGCCGGATCACGTGCGAGCCAACTTCGCAGACATACAGAGCCTGATCGGGCCCGGTAGAAATTCCAAAGGGCTGCGAGATGGCAACCGACTTCGCGTCGCCCTCAACCGGAGCTTTTCCGTCCTGACTGTTTCCCAGGATCGTCTCCACAGAGTTCTGGGCCAATCCCGGCGCGTGGATACTCAGAATACAGGCGATGAAGAGGCAAACGCTGCGGGCGTCAATGAATGAAATCGTCATGGAAATCGCTCCGATTGCGTTCCTTCGGTGGCCGGGACAAATTGTTGATTCAGTGACACTCCGTAACCCGACACGTGAGTGAGGGATACAAAGCCGGAGGGTTATCCAGGAAAATCCCTCGCTGACGCAACGGGCTGAGATGAATCAACAGACTAAGTTCGCAAAACAGTCTGGAACTGGCAGGATTGAGTCACCGGAGGACTCCTCCTGACTGTGTCTACCGCCTCCTGACGTTGAAATCAAACGATCGGAATTGAGCAAATTCGGCAATCACTGAGTTCGCCACTTGCGAATCGGGTGGCGTCTGGAAATAATCCCTCCCCCTCGCAGGCGTGAAAAATCTGGGATTTGTAACGCAGGCGATGGAAGGTTCGGTGCGAAAACGGGGACGAAACGCTGTCTCCAATCGCGGCGGGTCCAGCCTAACCGGGTCAGGTCCGAGAGGAAGCAGCCCTGCGGTCACGGTACTCGGGTGCGTGCGGAGACAGCGTTCCGTCCCTTTCACATGCGCCGTGTCGGTTTCACCATCGCACAAAACACGCCAAGCGTGCGTCGCCGCTCGATCAGTCGCAAAGCGTTGAGCCAAAATTAGTTACGGCGAGTGTTGCGAAAAAGCAACGGCTTTACTGATCCAGGTGACATGGAAACCGTTTAGAGAGCATCCCTCCACCCAGGACGGGGGAGCCGGTTTGGTCAGCAGTGATGTCGAATCACTCCGTTGCAAAGCACCGCCAGTCGATTTCGGGCGGTTAGAAGACTTTGCACTCGCTCTACGGCAACTGGCTCCTGATGGAAGGTGGTTTGCTATGAACACGTCACTGAAGACCCCAAAGAGTTCCTCGACTGCCAAGCCTCTGAACGTTGCTCCGGAAACTCATGTCCGTATCAAACCGGGAGAAGTCACGATGGCGACCGGGAAGAGTTTTGAATCGTCTGGCGTGCAGATTCGTGCGATGCGTCCGATGCGATTTTCGCTCGGTGTGCTGATTTCGACCACGGGGATCGGAATGATCCTTTCCGTTGCCCTCGGGATGTTTCAGATTCGAAAGTTCGGAGGCGATATGTCGCTGCTGATCGTCGGATTTGTCGTGCTCCTGGGCGTCATGTTCCTTGGTGGTGGTTTCGGCGTGATGGCCACTTCGTCCGCTGGCTTCGACGAATCTGAGTTTGATCGTTTGTCGAGCGCTGGGAACCTGTGTGCCGAATACGATTCGATGCTGAATGATACGAAGCAGTTTGAAGACAGCGATGACTTCAAAGCCACGGAGAGCACTGTTTAGCCGTCATTCCCGCGCAGGCGGGAACCCAGAACGTTGCAAGCTGGGTTCCCGCCTGCGCGGGAATGACGAACCCCATTTCATTGGTCTGACAGCGCACTTAAGTCAGGCACTGATCGTGACCAACGATCGACACAGGCCTAACGACCTGCGGACACGATCGCGGCAGAGTGTTTTTGTGTCAGCGTAGCAGACGATCTCAGAGCGGCACTCGCCGGAGGGGCCTTCGCGAGGAACAAACTTCGAATGTGCTCCATTCGTTCCCTATTGACTCCAAGGTCAGAGTGACCAACACGTGACGCGGATCGGAAGTGAATTCGCCCGGAGTCCTTTTCGTAGTAGAACTCAACATCGTCACAGAATCGAAAGACATGGCTGCGGAATTCTGCTCGCAGATAGACATCAGACTGTTCAACAATCTTCGTGCGAGGCATTTCGCGAACCAGCTCCGCGAGCAGTTCGATTGGTGAGGGATCCTGAAACGTGACGCTGATCGGTGCGATCCAGTGTTCGCGGTCTTCGGCCTGAGTCGAAACGCAGTTGGGTGATGTCGGGCAGGGAGCAAGCCGACCGTTCCGAACGCCAAGGTTTGAAGGTGCCGATGCCGTCAGGCTCAGCAACAACAACCCCAGCGCTCCGGCTGCAACGCAGAACAGAACGGTCAGAAAAGCCGACAACACGGGATGTTTTCCCCGAAAGAGTTTCATTGGCAAGGTTCAAGCCCGGCAGTTCATATCCTGCTCGGTGAGAGATGATGCGACCAGAGGAGCGGCTCATTGCCTTCCGAAACAGGAACCGCGAACTTTCCACAGAATTAACGCGTGCGGACCGCCGCTTTCGACCAGATTGAGCTGTCGACCGCCGACTATAGACGGCAGTCGCACTCTGTCCATACACTGGGAATTCCTGCAGGATTTTTCGGGTTGCGAATCGGTCCCTGGCGCGACATTTTGCCGACAACTCAGCGGAGAATCGGGGAATTTCACTGATTTTCGAGGTTCTCCGCGGCCAATCGTTTGGAAATCAGCGTCTGTGCGACAGAATTCCGCCGTCCGAACCCGGGAGGGGTTCATGTCGAATCATTGATGAGTCCATTGATTTCGGGCCCGTTTGCGCATGAGTCAGGAAAAGCAGGTTTTCGAGTTCGAGCAGATTGGCGACATACTCGTTCTGGTGCCGCACGGTCCGTTCCTCGAGTTTCGTGATAACGATATCCGAAACGCCTACAACGAAGCTTACCGTCGTCTCAGTGAGCCGGGCGCGAAGCACCTGATGGTCGACTTCTCGGGGCTTGATTACTTTGGCTCGACCTTTGTCGGAATCCTCATTCGTCTTGCCAAGAAGGCTCGCGGCAATAAAGGCGAAGCGGTGCTGTGCCATCTGTCCGACAACATGATGGACCTGCTTCGAACTCTGATGCTTCTGGAAAACCCCAAGACGGATTTCTACTGGACGCCGTATCCCACTCGCAAAGACGCCCTCAAAGCGCTCGGTCACAGTGTTGAATAGGGTTGCCCGGTGCTTCGCCAGGCTTTCTTTTCGGATCGAGGGCTTTGCGGATCCTCAGTCTTGTCACTCAAGACATTTGAAGCTTAGGACAAATGCCACTTTGCGATTAAGGCCCGGCAGGGCTGACAAACCCCCTGCCGGGGTCGAAGGCCCCGGTCTGCGGAACTCCAGACTGTAAAGGCCTGAAAGGTCGACACAACCCGTTGTCCTGATCACGTTGAGAATCCGCCCTCGTCGGCTTCTTGAAGGGCTGCGGCTCAGGGCTCGGGGATCTTTAGCAAGATCCACTACTTCCAGCGCGACGTAACGCGTTCTCGTAGTCACGGGGCGTATTGCAGTTCATGAGGCTGACCAACTCCGGATCAGCAAGATTCAACTCGTCGTCACCAATCCGGTGGACGTCCAATGCCTCGACGAATGCACGCAGCCGGCGTTCGCCTTTTGCCAGGAGGCCGGCCGCGGTCGCTGCGGTCGATGTTCGGTACACGGCACACAGTGGATGAAGCTGGCCCTGAACGTCCGGAACCACTGCGACGGTTTCTGACGGCTGACCATTCAGCACAGAGCACAATTGCAGAATGACTCTGGGCTGCAGCAATGGCATGTCGCAGCTGCAAACAAACGCGATTTCCGTGTCGTGACTTAATGCAGCCAGTCCACGGCGCAGACCTTCAAGCGGGCCGCTGTCAGGAAGGTCGTCTTTCACGAACTCTACCGAAGCCGCCAGTTCTGCACATGTCGCTCGATAGCGATCAGCACTGATGTCGGCTCCGGCCACGACGATGATTCGGCCAGTCACAGCACTACCAACAAGGCGAACAATCCGAGCAAGCAGCGTCTCATTGCCAAACGGCAGCATCGCCTTATCGCGGCCCATCCGTGTGGAATGGCCACCGCACAGAATCACGGCCCCGATCTTCATCGACTTGTATCCGGGGCGGCGACTTTCACAAGGGGCAACGACGAAGGATCGCCAATTGACATTACGGGAAAGTCACTTCCCTCTTTCAAAGCATGGTCGAAGAAATTCCACGTCGTCAACCCATCAACGGAAGTCGGTTCCAGGAGCCACACAGCAACACGACCCAGCGGCTGCGCGGTTCGAACGATCAGCGTCCCTGCCGGAAGCTCGCGTTCTTCTTCGCGACTGTTTGCCGTGACGGTCACAAGGTTATGCCCCTGAAAGGCTCGTGCATTCCGCCGAGATGAAGCAACCGTCTGAATCCGCACCTTCGCTTTCACTGACTTCTGCAATTGCTCCACATGAATGCCGTGAGCCTGAAGATTGGCCAGCACTTTTGATTCCTCTGCCGGGATCACGTAGGCCCACGGAAGCGGCACGGAGTGCTTCGGCTGGAAGTTCCCCCAGAACTCAACTTCATAGTCCTTCGGTGTCTCGGAGTTTGGCAAGCGGCCAAGTACGACTTCCTTTCTGTCGAAAGGAGCCATCTGTGCATCGACTGCGATCTGCAGGTCACTGGGCTTTGTTGCTGCCACCTCAACGAACCCTTTCTCCATCGAGGTAAGCAGTGCGGCGATACGATCGGAATCCTGCACTGTGAAGTCGAGGCAACGTCGTACGAATTCGCGAGTGACATCGATGCGAGTCTTGTAGTCCGTGTAGCTGTACGATTCCGACAGAATGCCGATGCGACCTCGCAGTGCGAGATACTCGATGCTGTAACGAGGCTCGAAACCGTAGGTCTCCCACCGAGTATAGTCCATGCTGAAGTTGCCGTAGTAGAACGTGTCAACGCCGGCGGACTTCATGGACCGTGTGACCTCGGGCATCATGGTGTTGCGAAGGTAATCTCGCAGCTCCGAGGCGACCGCAGGGTTATGAGCAATGTCATAAGTCAGCGGATAGCGATGAATGGACCCGTTCGTCGTGTGACAGTCGATGAACACGTGCGGATTCCATCGATCGATGAGTCTCACCAGGGCTCTGCCTTCCGGTGTCTCCAGCTTCATGAAGTCACGGTTCAGGTCAAACCCCTGAGCTGTCTCCCGCTTCCCCATTCCTCGAAGTGGACCAATCTGCCCCGGCCGATTGTCCGGAGCCATGTTGTCGTTCCCATCCGCGTTGTAGTTCGGCGCCATGACGATGATCAGCTTTTGCAACCAGGGATGATTGGGATTCAGAGTCAGTTCCCGAGCCAGCATCAGCAGGGCTTCTTTCCCGTCGCACTCACCACTGTGAATATTCCCCAGGAGCAGGACGACAAGGCGATCATCTTTCGGAGGAGCCGTCACAGCCGACGACGCAATCACGATTCCCGTCATCGGCTGGTCCCGCGACGTGCGACCATATTCGAACTGTGTCACATGCTCGGCGCGGGCGTCACAGGCGGCGAGAAAGCGATTGACTTCCGCCGACGTGCTGGTCGCCTCGTACTGACTCGCTTCCGCCACCGTGAGCAGATCTTCTGGAATGGGCGTGGCTTCCGTTTGCTGAGCCTTCACGGATCGCAAACCGCCGAAGAACACTACCAGGACAAAGAACATGCGAATGATCGAACGGAAGTTCATGCGGTATCACCAGTGTGAAAGCACTCATCGGAAAGTCGGAGATGCGGCGGTGGTGCGACTGAGGGATCTTTAGCAAGATCCACTACGGCGACAGCAGTGTTCAGCGTGCATCCGGAGCATGCATGAGGATCATTCGGCGGACGGCGTCGGTGCAAACAGCGCAGTAGCCTTCGTCCTGATCGAGCTTGCCCATCCAGCAATCCTGTTCCGGGCGATAGATCCCTTTGCTGACGTACCCTCCTCCTTCGAAGGCTCCGACAACCTGTTGTTTCTTCGCTTCAGCGGCGTCCAGAAGTGACGTCGGCAGATCGACATCCGGAGTCAGCAGGTGCTTCCATTTGATCCGGTCACGGTTCGTCTCACGCGTAATGTTCGGTTCGACTGGCTCAATCCCTTCCGGGTACATGTCGTTGTAAACCACGTTGCCAATGTACTCATCCGCGAGGTACGCGAACGAATGTCCGAACTCGTGAAGCAGTGTCAGCGCACTGTGCTGATGGTCGGATGTGCCTGCACAGTAGTCGAGCCCGATACCGCCTCCACCGTAGCGTTTGGAATTCACCAGAACAATGATGGTGTCATACGGAACCTGCGCGGCCATGCGGTGCATCGCGTGGTTGTCTTCAACCAGCAGGTAGCGATCCAGATCGAACGTGTTAAAGGTCGCGTTCAGGTTCGTAGAACGATAACGCCGCTGAGCAGGCTCGTCGGTGCCGGATTCCGGCGAAGCACGAAAGACGCCTCGAACGTTGAAGCGATCCTTGTATTCTTCGAAAGGTCGCTGAGTGAACATGAAGTCGGAGATCCGATGGACGTCTTCGCGAAAATCACCTTCTTCGGCAGCTGTGTATCCTTCTGAAAGGTACACGATGTCGACTCGCTGCTGAGGATCACCGGTGACCTGAACCTCAACGATGCCGTCTTTCAGGTCAGCAGACTCACGGCGAATATGCAGATCGTTCGGATCAACGATTCGTTCGAAGACGGGAATGAACTCATAGGCGGAATTGCGGTTTTCAAGGACCAGCTTCACTGGCTTCCTGGGCATCGGGCATCGAACCGTGATTTCGAACACTCTGCTGACGCCATCACGAGCCGGCCCGGTCGTCATGTACTCGGAGAACATCGAGTCGAACTGCCGCACGCAGATCAACTGCCCTGACTCAACGTCATAGAACATGGCTCGAGTCTTACCGTAAGGAAACGGAGTGATCAGGTGATTCTTATTCTCCGCCCAGTAAGGCTCCGCGAACATTTCATGCAGCGAGATCGTACAGTTCTTTGCATCGCCGGTCTGATAAAGCTCAAACCGCAACGCACCTTTGTCAAAGTACTGATCGAAATCGACCGCAGGGGAATCGCCGGAAGTCGATTGCTGGGCAACCGCCCCTGCGCATCCCATCAGCGCTGCAATGGCAAATCCAAGGACGTATTGAACCGGTTGTCGAAGCACACTGCAGCAATCGAGAGTCATAGATGTCCGATCAGAATCAGTCGAGATAAAGGAATTCGTTCAGGTTCAAAGCGACCAGGCAGAAGTACTTTCGAGCCTGCGCGAGGTCGAGCTTGTTGTCACTCTGGAGCGTCGCGATCAACTGCAGGCCGCGGTCAATTTCTTCCTTCGATGGTTCACGCTGCATGACTCGTTCAAGTGCCATTTTGACCTGAGCATCCAGAGAATCCGGATGAGCTTCCACGATCATGTCAGCAAACTTCTGCGACTCTTCCTGCATGAACCTGCTGTTCAGAAGTCCCAGCGCCTGTGTCGGCTGCGTTGTCACGAATCGGACAGGACAAGTCTGATCCGTATCCGCCACATCGAAGCTCTCAAGTATCGGATCGAGCAGCGAACGTTTGATGTGAATGTAGATACTTCGTCTTGCCTGATCTTCCGGAGATGAATCACCCCAGCCTGCGCCAGGGCGAGACTGTCCGGCTTTGACTTCATCGGGGATCTTTGTGTAAATCGACGGACCATACATCCGGGTTTGATTCAGCGTACCGTTCGCCCAAAGAATGGAATCACGCACTTCTTCCGCCGACAATCGTCGCATATCGAAACGCCAGAAGTTGTCATTGACGGGATCAATTGCATAAGCATCGCTGCGATTGCGAGAACTCATCTGATAGGCCGCTGATGTCATGATCAAACGGTGCATCTCTTTGACTGACCAGCCCTTTTCGATGAAGGTGGCAGCAAGCCAGTCCAGCAGTTCCGGATGCGTTGGGCGAATTCCCTGGAAACCAAAATCGCTCGATGAGCGTACGATGCCACGACCGAAATGGAACTGCCAGATGCGATTGGCCATGACTCGGGATGTCAGTGGATTTGACGAACTGGTCAACCACTTTGCGAGTGCCATACGGCGCCCTGTCGTCTTGCCATTCTCCGGATTCGCGATCTCCGGATTCGGTGGTGACAGCACTTCAGGAAACCCTGGAGCGACTTCCTCACCCTTCGACAGTGGATTGCCTCGCAACAGCACGTACGTTGGCTTTAATCCGGCAACGTCTTCCTTCACACACAGGGCCTGAGCCAGTCCGGTGGGCCGATTTTCCTGAAGCTGCTTCCGTCGCTGAGTCAATCGGCGATAACGTTCGACTTCCTTGTCCGTCAGAACCGTGCCCTGTCGTTTTTCGATGATCGGCACACGATTCATCTCATACTGGAACTCATCGTTTTCGACACCGACGAACGATGGCTTCGCCTTGTCTTCGATCTTCTTCAGGTCCGCTTCAACATTCGCCACTTCGCGTTCGTACTGAGCCATCGCGGCCTGATGCAGTTGGCTGTGTTCCGGCTGATCAATCTCCGTGACCGAGTTGTTTCGAACCGACTCGTCCGATCGATCACCATAGCGCCGGACTCCTCGAAAGACGGCAAGCATCTTGTAGTAGTCTTTCTGAGGAAGCGGATCGATCTTGTGATCGTGGCATCGCGCACAATTGACGGACAGACCAAGCATCGTCTGTCCAGTCGTGGTGACGATGTCATCCAGATCATCGTAGTACGCAAGCTCCGGATCTGCAGGTTCGTCATCCCAGCGACCAAGGCGATAGTAACCCGTCGCGATGATGGAATCCGGAGTTGGTTGCGGAAGTTCATCGCCAGCAAGCTGCTCCGTGATGAATCGATCATACGGAGTGTCGTTGTTGAACGACTGAATCACATAGTCACGGTATCGCCAGACAAAGGGCTTGGCTCCATCGCGTTCATAGCTGTTCGTTTCAGCATATCGAACCAGGTCCAGCCAATGACGCCCCCACTGCTCACCGTAATGAGGCGAGGCCAGAAGGTCGTCGATCAGTTTCGCCCAGGCTTCGGGCGTCGGATTGGCGGCAAACTTCTCCACGACAGCCGGATCCGGAGGCAGACCGAGCAGGTCGTAGGTTGCTCGTCGAACAAGTTCGCGTGGATCGGCTTTTGGATTTGGTGTCAGCTTTTTCTGCTCAAGCTGATGGAGAATAAACGCATCGATTTCATTCAGTCCCCAGCTGCCATCAACCTTCGGAACCTGTGGCTTGCGGACCGGCTGAAACGACCAGTGCTTCCTGGTTTCGTCGTTGACAGTTGGAGCCGCCTTGGGAGCTTCGAAATGCAGGGCTTTGAGGTCCGCTGGCCAGGCAACTCCCTGCTTCACCCAATCCGCAATCGCTTCGATCTGCTTTGGAGCCATGCGTCCCGTTGGAGGCATCTCCAGACCATCATACTTGATCGCCTGGATCAGCAGACTGGAATCGGGATTCTGCAGGTCGACCGCTGGTCCGGATTCTCCGCCCTTCAAAATGCCTTCCCGGGTTGTCAGGTCCAGCCCGCCCTTTGGTTCGGTGCCGCCGTGACACTTCAGACAGTTGGCTTCCAGGAGCGGAACCACGTCCTTTTCAAAAGCTTCAAGCTGAGCCGCAGTAAATTCCTGAGCATTCAGAGTGACACAGGAAGCGAGCAAAATCAGGCAGGCGGAATAGCGTGTGAACATTGGTGACCTCTTCCTTCAGGCCGAAACCTGAACTGAAGAAAAGGCGGTTGATATGGGAGGCAACTGGCAGGCTACCGGTCCCACTTCAAGGTGTCAACGAGCCACCACGCTCCGAACGATGACTCCGTATTTCAAGACCCCCAAAATGACGGCCCAGGAACGAGCGGCAAATGCCGTTGGTCGAATCTCGAAAGGACACTTGAGACGATACGACGTCGATTCCTCCCCTCGCCCCGAAACGGGGAGAGGGGCCGGGGTGGTGAGGGGCAAGATGCTTTCGCCTTCATCCCTTCTTATGCAAATGAACGAAGAACGACGAACGAAGAACAAACAACGAGGAACCGATCCTCATTGAACAATGTTCTGAGCTGCGAAGCAGCGCCAGCAAATAGCCTCGGGCGCAAGCCCGAGGAACAGCGTGATTGAATCCCAATCAGCCGCGAAGCGGCGACAGCACGAAACAAATCCGTGGTCGCAAATCAGACACACAATCCCCGAATGAGCCCGAGGCGCTAGCCGAGACTTCGCACAGATGATCGCAATCAGAAACCGAGAACGCGACGTTACGCCTCAGGCTCAAGAGGGTAACGAAGCAAGGTGGATGGCACCGTTCTCCCCCGTTTCTCCCGTTCTCGCATAACGTCGCCGCTCGCCGAGTGTTGGGACCGAAAGAAGCAAAAGAAGGAATGTCGGAACGTGGCCATGACGCACTCAGATGCAGGCGGTTTCTCGCAAGCCACAGTGCCACAGGTCTTTACGCCGAGGGATCAAGGTGGATGGCACCGTTTTCCCGCACCGGCATCGTTTTCGCGCATCGTTTTCGCACGACACCAACCGACGTTGCATGGCAAAGTTGAGACGCACAAAGTGCGTAGCAAAACACGAAGTGAGTCGCACCAGGACCTCCCGCAGCTTCTCTCTAACACGGAAGCTGCATCAAGTAGGTTCTGAGCCTCTCCAACAGATGCATCTCAATGCATGAACTGGGACTATGGCTTTCCAGTTCGTCAATCGGTGTGTTCATCCACGCAGCGAGGTTCGAAAATCCGAAGTACGAAACCGCAACGAGCAATATCTCGCCAATGGCAGACTCTAACGGAATAGTTTTACCATTCCAACGGCCATCAAAGGCGTCCCCTGAGAGCGGATACTCTCGATGGGCACTGACAAACTCGTGCCATCGTTCATCGCCAGAATAGAAGTCTTCGAGTGGCAAATCAGAGATCCTCAAATGAGATGAGATTTGCTCTTCCATCAAATCGCGCCGACGGAGCAATGATTCCACTGTAACCTTCGGCTTTCGCCCAGTCACCAATCGCGTGCGTCACCTGGTACTTATTCCCGCTTGTTCTGATCAAATCTGCCTTGGTTACTCCCAGTTGACGCAACACGTCAGGATCACGCAGCATGTAGCCCCACGCTTCAGCGTGGGGTATGCGATAAAAGGAAACTGCCAGCCGTGAAACGGCGAGAGCTATTATCCCATGCTGCAGGCGCTACGAGCATTGCTGCCGCCGTTTCACGGCTTTGGATGCGTGCAATTAGCGCACCCCAGGCTGACGCCTGGGGCTATTTGCTGCTGCCTCGTCGAGGCAAAGACAGACACAATCTTCGGCGAGCCCGCGGCATCAGCCGGGCGGGTGCATCCCACCCGGCGTTTCGGCGAGCGCCTCAGGCTCAAGACGGTAACGAATCAAGGTGGATGGCACCGTTCTCGGATGGCACCGTTCTCGGCACGGTTCTCGCCGCTCCGTTCTCGGCACGGAGTAGACTACACGATCGCCTGATGTTTGGCGAAGAAGATCGGCTAGCGCCTCAGGCTCAGGAGGGTATGAGATCAAAGTGGATGGCACCGTTCTCGCATGCTGCGAAGCGGGGACAGCGTTTTGCGGATCGCCGGTTTCGATGTGGTGCGGGATGACGGGAGTGTGATTGAGAAGACTCGGGAGGCTGAATCTAAGAGCCCCTCACCCCGGCCCCTTTCCCCGAAGCGGCGCGAAGCGGGGCGAGGGGAGGATGATTGAGAGGGCTGCTTTGGTCATTCCAGGGCCAGCCTGCGAAACTCGGCGAGAGTGCGTTCGGCTTCTTCGATGTTGAGTTTGCAGATAGCGATGCCGGCGTGGACGATGACGTAGTCGCCTGGTTCGGCTTCCGGGACGCAAGCCATTTCCACCTCTTTACGGATGCCGTCGAATTCAATCACGGCCTTTCCGAAGATCGGATCGTGATCAATCCATTCAATGACCTGGCCGGGGACACCGAGACACATCAGGAAGACTCCTTGTTAGCCCGTCACCAGCTTTTTGAAGAAGTCACCTTCATTAATCGTGGGGCGTTCAGGACGACCCTTGTACATCCACGTGAGTTCTCGGTGGTTGATGCCCATCAGATGCAGGATCGATGCGTGAAGATCATGAACATGCAGACGATCCTGGACCGCTCGCAGTCCCAGTTCGTCAGTCGCTCCGATCGTCTGGCCACCACGGACTCCTCCGCCTGCCATCCACATCGTGAAGCCGGTGGGATTATGGTCGCGGCCGTTACCCTTTTCTGACATCGGTGTTCGACCAAACTCACCGCCCCAGATCACAAGAGTCTCGTCCAGCAGTCCTCGCTGCTTCAGGTCCTGCAACAACGCGGCCACGGGCTGATCGCTTGCCTGGCAAAGCCCGGAGTGATTGGCTTCGATTCCGGAATGAGCATCCCACTTGCTGCCTGCTCCGTGATAGAGCTGCACGAATCGAACACCGCGCTCGACGAGTCGTCGGGCCATCAGGCACATACGTCCGAACGTCGCAGTCTCTTTGCGGTCGAGCCCGTAAAGATTCTGTGTCGCTGGTGTTTCAGATTCGATCGCCACGGCTTCCGGAGCGTGAGCCTGCATACGGAAGGCCAGTTCGTAGGACGCAATCCGAGCTTCCAGTTCCGTCTGCTCCGGATGTTCCTGAGCAAAGTGCCCGTTGAAAGAACTGAGCATCTTCAGTTTGTTCTGCTGCCGAGCGATGCTGGTCCCTTCCGGCGGATTCAGGTTCGGAATCGGACTGGATGTCTCCTGAAGTCTCACCCCCTGATACATCGCCGGCATGAAGCCCGCGCTCCAGTTGCGAGGACCATTGACGACGGATGTCTTTGTATCCTGCATCACAATGAATGCCGGCAGATTCTGATTCTCGGTGCCAAGGCCATAAGAGACCCAGGCTCCAAGAGACGGGCGGCCTCCAAGCAACGAGCACGTATTCATCTGGCACACGCCGGAAGAATGATTGATGCCATCTGCCCAGCAGCTGCGAATCACGGCAATGTCATCGACGCAGCGGGCAGTATGAGGCAGCCAGTCTGAGACCCACGTGCCAGCTTCTCCATACTGCTGCCATCGACGTTTGCAGGCCAGAAGTGGTGAGCGCGATTCACCCATCGCAGTGATGACGTCGCCAAAGCTCTCGGGCAAAGGCTGTCCGGCCAGTTGATTCAGAAGCGGCTTCGGATCAAACAAGTCGATATGGCTGGGGCCACCTTCCATGAAGAGAAAGATGACACTCTTTGCAGTTGCCGGAAACACCGGCAGCAAGGACGGCGCGGATGAGGGGACAACGGAATCACCAGCCCGCAACCCTGATTCATGCAGCAGGACACTTGCCGCAAGCCCGGCGAACCCAGCGCCTCCGTTGGCCAGAAATTTCCGACGTTGCAGTGTGTTCACGTCGTCTTTCATGCTCATGTCCTTCGCTGATTCCCGCAAGACTTTAGATACGGACACCGGGGTTTCAACGCTTCGTCGAATCATCAGTCGGTGACGATTTGCCGTTCGATGTCTTCTCTTCAGACTTTGTCTCTGAGTCTGCTTTCTTCTTTGAATCGTCGGTCTTATCCGGCGTCAGCACGAGGACGACAGGTGTTCCTGCCGGCGGAATCTTTTCCTTCCAGCCTTCATACGTCTGAGCACCGTCAGAAGCAGTGCTTTCTTCGCGAATGTCGATCATGGCGTCGCCAAAGTTCGACGTGCAGATCAAGTGGCCACCTTCCGCCTGGTAGATCTCTTTGCCGGTCTCTTCGTCTTTAAAGAAGCTACTGCCCGTAAAGACAAAGTCAGCGTTCATCGGTCTGGACTGGCCATCTTCGTAGAACTTGTTGATCGCCTTTTGATAATCCGCATTCTTCCACTTCGTCAGCAGGTCATCGCGATCTTCTTTGCTCATCTGGCCGTACCACAGAATCTCATTGTTGAATTTGTCCCAGCGAAGTTCCTTGTACGGCATCTGCAGCCCTGGTGGCGGGCCGGTCAGTGGAGCTGAGTGATAGCGGTGCGTGTTGCCACGCACCCATTCCTGGATTTTTGTCTTTTGCAGTTTGCCATCCTTGTCGAGCCAGCGAGCTTCGATGTTGATTACCGGGCCGGTGGGCGCCACAAACTCGGGAGTGAATTGTGCGGTCTTGCCAGGTTCCAGGCCAAGAGCCATCAGAGCCCCGTGAATAACGAAGGCTCGTGAGCGAATGCGCAGAATCGTTTCGTGCTCCCGATTACCCTCGGGAACCAAGACCATCTCCAGCACGCAGTCAGGACATGCGACTTCGGTCCGCAGCAAGACTCGCTTGTTCGCCGCATCCAGAGCGACGGTGGCGTCAGGATTCAAAGGTGTAGCTCCCTTGAATTCCATCTGCAGCAATTCCGGAAGCGGCTTCAGTGGTCCTCGCTCCGCAGCAGGAGTTGGCGCTGGAGCATTCGGACGCCCAAGTTGCTGGGCAAAGCCAAGGGGCAATCCGATGCAAAGAGCACCCATCAGCATTGCCGAAAGGACCGACAATCCCGGAGTCCTGGGCCAACGTGTCTGAACGGAATCTGCCACCATCTCTGGCTCCGGGGATACTGAAACTTCAAGCAACTCGAAACGGGTGGCAATCTCATTCCGGCGGAAGCCTGGAATTCAAACACTCAGCCACCTCGAAGTGACCGATTCATCGTACAAAGATGCCCGTCAAATGTCTGCGGGGAACGTTGGGGTCGCTTTATCGCAAGTCGAAATTCTGTCTGGCCGGTGGCTTTCGTGATTGAGAATGGTCGGTTTTTCGGGATATTGCTGCATTCTGGCCTGAATTTTGTCCGGACGATCGCCTCAATTTGACGATCACGCTGGAAATTTCCGGGGAGGTCCGTTACCTTTCCCCGCTCGATTTTCGGAACGGGTGTTCCGACACGGATTTCTGAACTCTCCTGATCTCGTTGTTCCTATGCCAAATTCAGCATCAGCCGAAAAGTCTCTTCGCAAAGCCAATGCCCGTCGTGAGCGTAACCGCCAGCAGCGCAGCACCTTGCGAACCACCCTCAAGCGTTTCCGAACGCTGCTGGGCGAAAAGCCAACTCAGGAAGCGGCTGACAAGCAGTTTGCTCTGGTGACCAAAGCACTGGACCAGGCCGCTGCAAAGAAGCTGATCCACAA
>JAEUII010000288.1 GCA_016795145.1 Planctomycetaceae bacterium | reverse complement strand
CCGCGATTTGATGATGAACCCGGAAATCGGTGCTCGTCCATTCTTCACTGGTCTGTTGATTCACGACACGTTCACGGTGTATTTCCGAGGATTCCTCAGTCTGTTTCTGCTGTTGACCGTGGCACTGACGAGTTTGACTGGGATTCCGGATGAAGAAGACGGCCCTGATTTTTACTCGCTGTTGTTCGGTGCAACGATTGGCATGATGTTGATGGCCAGCGCGAACAGCCTTCTGATGTTGTTCATCGCGGTTGAAATGGCGAGCGTTCCAAGCTATGCGATGGTCGGCTTCCTGAAGGGGCGAAAGCCGAGCAGCGAAGCGGCATTGAAGTATGTGGTTTACGGGGCCGGTGCTGCTGGCGTCATGTTGTACGGAATCAGTCTCCTTGCAGGAGTTCTGGGAACAGGCGATATGTCGCTACTCGCCGAACGCCTTTCGGAAGCTGCGGCGGGTGGCAATGGTGGATTCGGAGACCCTGAACTGCGAACAGCCGGTCTGGGTATCCTGCTGATCATGGTTGGCCTGGGTTTCAAGCTGTCGCTTGTGCCATTCCACTTCTGGTGTCCGGACGCGTTTGAAGGTGCCTCCGCGGAAGTTGCTGGATTCCTGTCTGTGGCTTCAAAGGCGGGTGCCTTCGCGTTACTTGTTCGCCTCTGCATAGCGATTTCCGGTGGTGCCGGAACAGCATCACTCATCACCGCGTTTGGCGTCGGACTGGGTTTTGTCGCTTGCATCACCACAACATTTGGCAATTTGGCGGCGTACGCTCAGAACAATCTGAAAAGAATGCTGGCATACTCCACGATCGCCCACGCGGGTTACATGGTGATGGCCGCAGCGGCGTTGGTTGTCATGTTGAACAGTGATCAGGCTGCTGCGTTGCAGATTGACATGGATCGTGCGGTTGAAGGATTGCTGTACTATCTTGCGGTTTACCTGTTCATGAACCTCGGAGCCTTCGCTGTCATTGCTCTCGTGAGGAACTATACGTTTTCGGAAGACATTTCGAGTGTACGCGGGCTGATCAGTCAGTCCCCAACACTGTGTGTGACAATGCTGATTTGTTTCTTCAGTCTTGTTGGGATGCCACCTTTCGGTGGATTCATTGGAAAGTACTTCATCTTTGCAGCAACCTTCCGCGCTGGCTCGGTGCATTGGTTTATGTACGTTGTTGTGGCCTTTGGTGCGTTGAACACCGTCTTCAGTCTGTTCTACTACCTCCGGGTTCTCAAGACGATGTTTCTGGAAGCCCGACCTGAAGATGCAAAGCCGGTTCCTCTTCGGTTTGCGTCGTGGGAGTCTGCATTCATTGTGACTCTTGCAATCTTTGTTGTTCTGCTCGGAATTCTGCCGGCTGTCATGAGTGGAACTGCGAATGCAGCTGCTCATTCGCTTGCTCTGTTCCCGTAGTTGCTGGTCTGGCAAAAATCGTGGTCATCTGAACTGAAGAGTTATTCCGGGCGTTTTCTGACGAGAGTTGTCATGTCTGGCCAGTCAACTGAAGTGATTCTGAATCGAGTTCTGATCCAGCTGTCTCGCAGCTTTCTTCAGTACGTTTCTGAATCCTCTCCATGGGTGCGCTACGACGCGCCATCGCTGGCCACGGAGATCGAATCTCTGGCAGCGCAGCAGCGTGATGATGTTGGTCGTCTGGTCGAGCTTCTGAATGAACGTGAGCACTTTGTCGACTTTGGGTCATTCCCGACAGAATATACTGATCAGCAGTTTCTGGGGTTGGATGTACTTATCGGACGACTGGAACGCAGCCAGTCGAAAATCAACGGCCTGATCTCATCAGCAGTCGATTCGGTGCAGCACGATGGTGAAGCCTCTATCCTGTTGACGCAGGTGCTTCTCAACGAAAAGCAGATTGAAGCATCGCTGGGTTCCGTTGCAAAAGACGTGAAACAGCCCGTCTAGCTGTTTTCTGAGGCAGCCACCGCTCTTCATTGCTGAATTGAGGCGGTTGGGGAGATTTTCCTTTCTCGCACCGATCTTGCGCGAGTAAATTCGGGCTCCTGTTTGTAGTGGTTGGCATTGCCCGCGCGCTGCATTTCTATGGTTCGCTGATCGCCACTGGCGCGGACCCCGCGTGGACATGTTTCGCCACGTGAGAGCTTCTTCGTTGAATAAGTAGGTGTTTGAGGTTCCCATGATTCGAGAACTGATGGTTGCTGCGCTGGTCGCGTTCTGTGCGACGTCCGTCGCTTATTCACAGGCATCTGGCGAGAACGCGAAGGAATCAAAGTCAGAACCGAAAGATGTTCTGGTCGAAACGCAGCATGAAGTGGAGATTGCCGGAGAGGTTGTCAAGTACAAGGCGACCGCCGGCAAGTTGTTGATGAAGTCCGATGACCTCAAATCTCGCGCTGAGGTCTTCTTTGTGGCTTACACAAAGAACGAATCTGATCCATCCGCCAGACCGATTACATTCTGCTTCAACGGTGGTCCAGGCTCTTCTTCAGTGTGGCTGCACCTTGGAATGCTGGGGCCAAAGAGAATTCGCTTTCCGGATGATGCTTCGTTTCTGAAGCCGCCGTATCGGTTGGATGCAAACAACTATTCCCTGCTGGATCAGACGGATCTCGTGTTTATTGATCCTGTCAGCACTGGCTACAGCAGGCCCGTGAACGATGTTAGCAAGAGCGAGTTTCATGGATATGAGGAAGACGTGCAGAGCGTCGGGCAGTTTATCCACGACTACACAACTCGGTTTCTGCGGTGGCCTTCGCCAAAGTTCCTGTGCGGTGAAAGCTATGGTGGCATTCGAGCCGCCGGCCTGGCTGCTCATCTGCAGGACAGATACAACATGGAGTTGAACGGGATCATCGTGGTTTCCGGGGCAATCAATTTCCAGACACTACGATTTTCGAACGCAAACGATCTGCCATTCATCTGTTTTCTTCCAACCTATACGGCGACAGCGTGGTACCACCAGGCTCTCCCGGCCGATCAGCAGCAACGACCCCTTGCGGAGCTGGTAAAGGAATCTGAGCAGTTTGCTCGCGGTGATTATGCACAGGCACTGCTGAAGGGGACTTCGATTTCGGAAGAAGAGTTTCAGGCAACTGCTGAGGCGATGAGTCGTCTGACCGGGCTGTCGGCAGAGTACATTCGAAGTGCTAATCTGAAGGTGTCGATGGGGCGCTTCGGTAAGGAGCTGCTTCGCAGTCGCGGTTTGACGATTGGTCGTTTCGACGGACGGTATTCAAGCCAGGATCGTGACAACGCTGGTGAGACTTACGAGTTTGATGCCAGTGGTGCGGCAATCTTTGGCCCCTTCACCGCCACCTTTAACGACTATGTCCGCCGAGACCTGAAGTACGAAGAGCAGCGAGTGTACGAGATTCTCACAGGCAATGTTCAGCCCTGGAGCTATAAAGGATTTGAGAACCGCTATGTGGATGCGTCGGAGTCTCTTCGGAAGGCAATGACGGCCAATCGGTCGCTCAGGGTGTTTGCCGCGTGTGGCTATTTTGATCTCGCCACTCCACACTCGGCGATGGATTACACGATCGATCATTTGGGGCTGTCAAAGGACCAGCTGGGCCAGGTAACGACGCGGTACTACGAAGGCGGCCACATGATGTATATCCATGAGCCATCGCTCGAGCAGCTGCGAAACGACCTGGTGGAGTTTTATCAGCAGGCGATTGAAAGATAGGTCCTGCTCGAAGATCAGATCTCTGGGTTGTTGAAACCGAACGCGCAGCAAAAAGCCCCTGACTGGATGAACCATGTCAGGGGCTTTGTTTACACTTTTGATTTCCGGTTAGTTCACTCCGTTGCCACCCAGGCCCCACAGGAAGTTGAACTGCATCAGGCTGAGTGCGACGTTTCCGATTTCTTCGGTGAGAGTGTATCGCAGCATCACGACGTCGTTCGGCTGGATCAGGATTCGCTCGCCTTTGTTCTCAAGAGCCTTGTTCAGGTCTACTTTGATAGCGATCTGATCGCCGCAGGGGAGTTCTCGAATGACAATGGCCTCTGACGGACGGCAGTAACCACCACCGCCTCCACCATTACGGCCGCCGCCACCATTGCCTCCACCCTGTCCGCCAAGTCCACCGACACCGGTTCCGATGTTACCAATGGAGCCACCAGCTTTTGAGATTGCTCCGATGATGTCGAGATCCTTGTCTCGCGGAAGTGGGTGTTCCCCACCGCCCAGCATCCCGGCTGTGAAGTAGGTTTCCTTGTCACGACTTCGGATGATGAGAATGTCACCTTCTCCCAGGATGATGTCTTCCTGCTTGAACACAGGAGGAGCCGCTGGGTTGTAGCGAAGTGGAATTCGAGTCACGTTCGGAGGGTCTGGCAGCGGAGCTTCGCTGCAGAAGCACTTGTCCTGACATTCCTGGCAATCCTGTGCCAGACTGTTGAGGACCGCATCAGCGTCGACCCCAGACTGATACAGGCCGCGGTAGATCATGATCTCATTCTTGGCGTCGGTACCGGGCATGCCGCCGGTTTCGCTGAGTGCATGCAAAACGTCGTTTTCGTATGCCGGCAGATCGACGAGTTTTCCGGTGCCACGTTTCGTTACACCTTCTGCTCCGCCAGCTTCTTCGCGAATCACGAGGACTCGAACCTTACGCTTCTCCATCAGAGTGACGATGATGCTCTCTTCGCCTTCCTTGATCAGCACGTTCGGATACAGATAGGCACTGCGAATGGCATTGGTTGCTTCGACAACCGACATGCCTTCCACTTTGATCGGCTTGATGATAGGGAGTGACAGTGTTCCGTCTTCTCGCACCGGAACTGGGTATCCTACAGCCGGTGGACGATTGCCGTCTTCGGGGAAATGCACCGGAGGCAATTCCTGTGCGTCTCCCAGAATTCCCTTAATGTAAACGCCCAGCAGGTCGCCGGGGCCCAGAAGGTAGGTTTCCGGGGGGTCCTGCCGCAGTCGCAGCATCGAGATGTCTTTGAAGCTGTCCTTGCGCTCGACCTGCAGAACTTCGGCAGGCACTCGAGAGACCGGCACGGCATTGATGTTGTAAGAACATCCGGTGACGGCAAGGCTGCTGAGGATGATGGTGCAGACGAGTGACCGTGTCATCGTCGAGTGATCGAAGCTGATCACCCCAGACTTGAGAGCGGGCATTGTGGACCTCCGTGTATCACAACTCTGTCAGCAAGGCGACATGAGCAATTTGAATTCAAAAGAAGCGAGAGACTATTTCTCGTAGGGAACCGCCGGTTTTTTCACATCAACTTCGGGCATCGGTGGAACACCTTCCGGTGCGGCTTCAACCTGACCTGGCAGTTCGAGTTCCATCTCTTCTGCGATTTCTTCAGGGGTGCCCTGCGGCACTTCACCGTGATACATGCCGTTGAAGCATGCCGGGTTGACCGGTGCCTTGCTGGAAATCATGTTGGCTCGGGCTGTTGGAGAAATTGGCAGGTGGCCAATGTCTTTCATTCCGTCCTGTTCGGCAGCCAGGGCTCCATGTGAGTATCCATCGAACCATGCCGCGATCTGGGCACGACCTTCCGGAGACTGGTAGTATGGCTTCCAGTAGCACTTTGGCGGCAGGGAAGGCTGACAGCCTTTTCCACCCTCCAGGATGTTGCGATAACCGGCTTTGAAACCCTTCGCGAAATGGTAAGGGTAGTCAAGTTCGTCGTAGCACCACGACCATTCGCCCCATGCTTTTTGGGCCAGAACGTGGTTGCGGATCGATGTTTCGCAGTCAATGACCTGGTCCTGGAGTGCACTGCACCCTGTTGCGGACAGCAACAGAAGCGAGAGCCATGCTCCTGCAGATTTTCGGATCATCTTAAGTTCTCCAGTGTCTCAGTTGATCCTGAGACTAGTACTGAGTCACAAATATTTCAGAGTGATTTCGCAAACATGAACCGAATGACTATCGAGGTCGAATCATCATTGCGTGCGTGGTTTCGACAGGATGACTGCCTCGTGCGATCGCAGCTTTCGCAGCTTCACGGACATCCGCATCAGGATCATCCGCAGCCAGTTTTTCGAGTGCTTCGCGTGTCGGCTGATCAAGGACCGGGAAGTCGCCCAGTGTGAGTGCTGCGATTGCTCGAACGTCTGAGTTCGGATTAGCAAGCCCGCTCACCAAAGCCGCCGTGCAGTCCTTATGTGCCTCAGACCCTGTGAAACAACGCAGGCTGGCTGCTGCCTGAGCCTGAACGTCCGGAGAATCTGACTTCAGAAGAGTGATCAGCTGAGCCGCTGACGATTGGTCAGCTTCCCCTCGCTGAATCTGCGAATCGATACAGGCCAGGGTGAGACGATCATCGGTTGAATCAGTGCAGGCCTTAGCCAGTGCTTCGCCGATCTCCGTGTTGCTGGCCGCACATTCGCCAAGCAACGTGGCTGCGAGGCATCGTGTTTCTTCGGAGTCGCCGTTGGTCAGTCCTGACAGCAGCAGGGCGTGATTCTGATCTGGCGTGTCGATGACGGCCACGATCTGCTCGCTGGTGATCTTTGTGCTCGGCGCGGCCGCACTTGCTGCCGTGGTTTTGCTTTCGCTCTCGGTGAGCGTCGCTTCGAACTCGCTCGCTTCAAACTCAGAGAAGTCGTCGACTGTTGAATTCACTTCGTCAGCGACTTCTGTCTCTGCTTTGTCGAGTGTCGCTGTCATATCCGCAACAGCACTCTTCGCTGCGGTGACGGCCGAATCAAACTCGTTGGCTTCTCTGATAATTCGCTCTTCCGCGATCTTCGCAGCATCCTGCGACTTCTCTGCCTGCTTCGTTGAGGAGTTTGCTGCATGAGTGACAGCAACCCTGGCCGTGTCAGAGACCGTCTCAGATGCCTGCAGAATGGATTTACCGGTTGATGCCTTTGCTGCGGCAATTGCCTCCGCGGCAAACTCAGCATCGGTTTGCTTGCCTGAGGATGCACTGGACGCCGTCCTGCGACCGGTCAGAGAGTCTGCCGCTGCGATGGCTGACTGCATCGGTTCGCCAGGATTCCTGCCGTTCCTTCGCTCCACAAGGGCCGCGATCTGCTGGCGGATAATTGGATCATTGGGCTTCTTCTTAAGTGCCCGGCGATACATCACTTCCGCCTGATCGTAGCGTCCCTGGTTTTCAAAGACGCGACCAATTGAGACGAGACGCTCTGCCGAACCTGCACCCTGCGAAGCTCCTGCCGCCGGACGATCGTCACGCACGAGGGCACTCACCGCAGAACAACCGACACTTGAGGCGGAAAGCAGGCCACCAAGCAACAGCACTAAAGGCTGACCAATCTTCATTGTTTTTCCCCCAATCGTGGTTGCAGGTGCACTGCAGCCGCGATCCCGTACACTCGCACGGCAGCGTTACCGCGCGAAAGTGGCACAAGGTCTGTGTTCCAGAACTCCAATCCGTCTGGAACGTCCGCCAATCGCCAAAGGCAGACCTATTCCCCGGATAATTCATCGGTTAGCGCCAGATGGGAGCATTCGCAGTTTTTGCAAAATTCGTCTAATTTGAATGTCAGACACGTCCGCCGCCCTGGGGACGATGAATTTTGCAGATGGACTAAAGGATCTCTTTCCCCACTTTTCCTCGTCTGGAGTTTCAAAGAGCGTCATGTACAGAAGCCTCGATCCGGAAAAGACCATCGCGACTCTAAAGACCCTTGCCAATCGCATCGACGAGCGATTCCCCGGTGCCAGCTTGTGCGGAGTCTGTCGCGAGCTACTTCAAATCGTGGAAGAAACACGTGGGCGAGTCGCCTGGATCTCAAAAGGTCATGCCTGGATTCGAGCCAGTGTCGTCGCGGTGATTGGCATCGCAATCTACCTGGGCTGGTATGTGATCCGCCGTATCAAGGTCCACACGGATGGATTGAGTCTTGAAGAGCTTGAGGCAGGTACAAACGGTCTCGTGCTTCTTGGTGCGGCTCTG
>JAEUII010000215.1 GCA_016795145.1 Planctomycetaceae bacterium | reverse complement strand
CCGCGCAAGTCCGTTGTCGCCGCAGATCGTGGCTGCTCGCAAGGTCGCAGGTCGCGGCGGGGCCGCGAAGTGCTGTCCGGCAGACAGCACCTACAGTAGGTGCACACCGCCGGTGAGGACATTGTCCGTCTGGCGATCCTGTTCTGCAGCGTCCACGATGCCCCGCATCAATCGCGTGTCCCTGGCGCCCGCGCAAGTCCGTTGTCGCCGTAGATCGTGGTGCCTCGCAAGGTCGTAGGTCGCGGTGGGATCGCGAAGTGCTGTCCGGCAGACAGCACCTACAGAATCTTCGCCGTCCGGCTTTGCTCACACGGAATCGTAGCTCCACGGCTTCCGCAGCTCGCGGCGGATCCAGCGATTGGCGTCATCGTCGCCGACGAATTGTTCGGTCTCGGGATTCCATTGCAGTTTGCGACCAAGGCGAAGTGAGATCACTCCGAGGTGGCAAACTGACGCTGACCGATGACCGATCTCGGCTTCACAGATGGGGGCCTTCCGAGTACGAATGCAATCGAAGAAATTGCCCATGTGGTCGTTGCTCTCGTAAAGACGAATGGCATCGCTCGCCAACGGCGTTGTAAGGAACTCCGGATTGCTGGCTTCGATGGCGCCGCGAGTCACCCAGATCCAGCCATCGCTTCCTTCAAACTTCACGCCATGCTGCTGACCTTTGGGATCAGCAACAGCACCATTCCATTCGTTCGCCGCTGTGCTGTTGCACGAATGGGTCACTCCGTTGGCGTACGTGTAATTGACCTCGTATTCGCTGCTGGCTGTGAATCCATCGGGGATCATTTCCACAGTGGGCTTTGCTTCGATCGACACTGGTCCGCTGCGTTCCAATCCGAGTCCCCACAGGGCAATATCGTTGTGATGAGCACCCCAGTCGGTCATCGTGCCGCCGGAATAATCCCACCAGTACCGAAACGTGACATGAGTTCGTTCGCGAACGTAGTCAACCTCCTGTGTTGGTCCCTGCCACATGTTCCAGTCGAATCCCGCAGGAGCAGCTGACTTCGCGAACGGGCCTTCTCGGCGACCCCGCGGAAGCCAGACGGAAATGTGTTTGAGTTTCCCGATGCGGCCATTGCGTACCAGCTCGCAGGCCAGTCTGAAGTGTTTGTCACTGCGCTGCTGACTTCCCGTCTGAAGGATGCCACCGGTGTCGCGAACGGCCGACACAAGTCGCTGTCCTTCTTCAATGGTCAGAGTCAGCGGCTTCTCACAGTAGACATCTTTCTTCGACCGCAACGCTGCCAGCGAAATCAGAGTATGCCAGTGATCGACGGTGCCACAAATAACCACCTGAATGTCCTTCCGATCCATCACCTTCCGGAAGTCTTTGTACGTCTCTGCATCGGGCCAGATCTGCTTCGCAGACGCGAGCTGACTGTCATCGACATCGCACAACGCGACAATACGGCCAAAGCGTGACGCGTTCTTCGCGTCTCCCTTCCCCATGCCTCCACAACCGATCAGCGCGATCGCGGGTTTCTCGTCCATTGGCCGTGCCGCAACCGCCGACTGAGCCAGCTCGTTCACGTACCAGCTCGGCAAAGAAGTCGCCGCCGCCATCGCGGCCGCTGTCTGAAGAAAACTACGTCGGTTCGTATTCATGATCGAATGGTCCTTTCGCCTTCTGCCGGGAAACTTCGTCGTCACCGAAACGTTTGCGTGAGCCTCAGTGTCGAAACACCCTTTGACCTTACATCGTCAGCCTGCGTTCTAATTGCTCCAGGTTCTCCGGGCAACTCACCCGATCCGCAATCGGCGAGCGGAGCGTGTGAACGCGCGTGTGAACGCTCCGGTAAGAGCCTTGTGTTCAGGATGATGATGTCTCGCCACGAAACTTGGCGACGAGCTCTTGTTGGATTCGTGCCTGAATCGTTGAACGATGTTTTTGGAGTCGTGATGCGGCATCGGTCAAATGGTCCGCCCGCGAGAAGACCAGCGAGCAATAGTGATTCAGCAGGTCGTCGTACGTCAGGTCTGCAGCTCGCACCCGCCGCAGAAAATCCTCCACGGCACGGTTTGTTGAACCAGCGTGATCATTGGAGGTTGTTTCTGTCGACGTGTACATCGCAGGGCCTGGGATTCGTGTCGGGTGATATTCTCCACGGACCATTACATTTCGGACGCACTGTTCGAGTTCGCGGAAGTTGCCGGGCCAGTCGTAGCTCATCCCGAGTTCCGGACAGGATTCGATCCATGAGACCGTCAGTTTGGACAACCAGTCGATCTGCTCGGGCTGCGCGCGTTCGCCCAGACACTTTGCTGCAATGATTCGCACAAGATGTGGTAAGTCTCCGGGTGTATCATCCAGCTGTTCCCGCAGTGAAGGAGTTCGCAGGACATCGGAACAGAGGCGATAGAACAGGTCCTGTCGAAAGCGACCAGCAACGATTTCACTTGCGAGATCACGATTTGTCGCCGCAATCACTTTGCCCTTGAACTGGCGCGGCTCGGTTTCTCCGACCCTGAAAAATTCACGATTCTGCAGTACGCGAAGCAGTTTGACCTGGATCGAAAGATCAAGTTCCCCAACTTCATCAAGGAACACGGTATGGCCTGCCTTGCAGCGTTCAAGCCAGCCGTCCCGATCCTTCACAGCGCCAGTAAACGCTCCAGCACAGTGACCAAACAGCTCTGACTCAATAAGGTCAAGTGGCATGGCCGACAAGTTGATCGGATGAAAGGCACCGTTGAGCGGCTCCTTAAACTGTAGCTTCCGGCTGTCAAAGGGAATGTACCGCGAAAGCCCGATCCCCATGGCGACGAGATCTTTACCGGTTCCCGACGGTCCCAGGATAAGCGTCGTGATGTCCTGCATTCGGTCGTAAAGGAGAGTCCCGTAAAGCTGTAGTTCATGCGGAAAGATGGAATGCCAAATTTCGGCTCGCAACCGATTGATGGGACGCGATGTTCCCTGCACCAGCTGGCAAATCAGGTCGAAGCTTCGACGCAGCTGAAAGTAGACTGCGAAGAGGTGCGCCGGATCACGCAGGAAGGGGCTGAGTGTCAGTGGCAACTCATTCCAGCTGTTCAGTTCCTGTTCGAGCTTATGAAAGGAGCGAACCTTCCTGTCGCCCTCGCTTGCTTCCCTGAGCGGGCGACGACTTTCAAAGTGACGATAGAACGCAGCGCCCATGATGAGAGACTCGAGCAGTCTCTGCTCTTCGTAGTTTTCGATCATCTCACCCTGCAGGATTCGATGCCGCAGCTGGCTGAGCCACGCGTCGACCTTCTGTGCTAACTCGACAATGTGCGGGCGATCTGACTCGATGGGTGGTTGCCGCTTGGCAGCTTCGGCAACTCTTACGTCAATTGCACTCAGCTCGTATCTGAAGGCGTCCGCTTCCGTCTGCCTGAAGGGATTGAGGAACAGGAAATCGGCAAATGTGCGGGCGAACCGAAGCTCGGTGGGAGTTCTGAAGAGCATGAACACCTCGACAAATTGTGATCAAGTGATGTCATATTATGGCACGAAAAGTCAGAAAATGACATGATGAGATTCATATTTTGCTCATGGATTTTTCACAAGCTGTTGCTGTGTAACGTCTTGGGGCACGGCAGCTGATCGTGGCATGGCGTATGCGAAAGAGCTTGAACGTCACACCAAGCATAGAAGCTGGGTCTGCGGTTTCGGAGCCGAGTCACCATCATTTCGTCGGGAACAAAGTCATGCAGGAACTTCCTTGCCAATCACCTGAAGCCAGTTGCGAGTGTCGCCGTCCGCTTTTCTCCCATTGCCGACTTCGATGTGTTTGTTTGGCGTGAACTTGGCGGCAACAACTAGTCACAGCATGTCTGCATCACACCGAGAATTGCGATCTCTATCCCAATACAAAAGGAGACATTCACATGACGAGCTTGCTAAACCTTTATCGAGAGCGGTCCGGGGATCCGGCGTTCTGGGCTGAACCGGTGAACGCCATCACGAATGGGTCGTTCATCGTTGCGGCCTTGTGCGGATTGTGGTTCGCAGCATCACGAAATGTTCTAACTCCGCTCACCCTGCTTCTGATCATTCTGGCGATGGTGATCGGCGTTGGCAGTTTTCTTTTTCACACCACCGTCAGTCATCTCACCATGTGGCTGGACGTGATTCCGATCGCCGGGTTTCAGGTGGTGTTTCTCTGGTTGCTTTGTCAGGAAATGCTCGGCTTTCGTACAAGCACGACAACGATCATTGTCTCGCTGGTGCTTGCAGGGTCATTTGCACTGATGCCTATGCATCAGATTCTCAACGGATCACTGTTTTACGCGCCATCGCTGCTCGCGGTTTTTGTCCTGGGAGTGCTCTGGGCCATGAAATGTCCCCAGGAGCCACTCCTTCTGATCATTGCAGGCGTTTGCTTTACTCTCGCTCTGGTTGCTCGCACAGCAGACTGGCATGTCTCCTGGCCACTGGGCTCACATTTCCTTTGGCACCTGTTGAACGGAGTCGTGGTCTACTGCGCCATTCGTGCCTGGGTCGTGCACTTGCTCGTTCAGCGTACTCTGCAGAACTGACGAGTGGTGCCGCTAATGGCACGATCCTGCCACAACAGTTGGGACCATTGACGTGCCCGTGGTCACGTCGCTGAAGAGTCAGGCACGGGCAACGGTGATCGTTTTGATTGAACGAAATCTATTTCGAGAGGATGAATGATGAGCCGAGCTATTGCAGAAGAGTCCAGATTCTCCACCGACTACCAGTTCGCCGCGACATTTCCCGGTGTTGTGACGGGACGCCCGAATGGAGAAATGAATCGCACCGAGATGCATCGACTGATGAACGAACGTCTGGCACAGGATCCAGACCTGCGTCAGGCATTGCACGACCATCCACGTGCAGTCTACGCGGTTGCTGTCGAAGAATGTTTCGGCATCCATCGTTCTCTGTTCTTCGTACAGATTAGTCACGTCGAAGTGATTTCAGAGGACGTGTCGACGCTGGGTGTCGTAATGACGGCCTGCCATCTCGCATGTGTTGCGCCAAGGCTGAGTACCGGGGCGGAGCAGAACGATTCGCAATGCCATATCTGCAGCCACCGCGGTTTGTCCTGCCAGCCACCGGCAAAGCCTTCAAGTACTCCGGCAAGTCGTTCCGACCTTCGGAAATGGATTCAGAACCGGGTTGAGAGCGATCCTGGTTTTCGTGAGGAACTAACCGTTTCGCCGTCGTCCGCGTGGTCTCGAGTTTCTGCCGAACTGAGAATTCCTCAGAGCCACCCGCTCAGCAGGATTCAGACGTTGCGTGTCTTTGTCGAGTCCGCTGAAACAATAGGTTTCATTCTGGAGTTTCCGGATGTTCAGGGTCAGGCGATTTGAGATCTGCGTTCGGTGAGTGTCTGCAATGGCAACGCCGAATTGTTTCCTACTTCTTGATGAGCTTTAGGTTTGCATCAGCAAATGCCTTGCCCATCTGAGCAAAGATCTTGGCACTGCCGAAGTAGTGGTAGCCGCCGTTGGATGCGCCTTGAAGGGCTTCTCGATCTTTGGGGGAAAGGACTTCTACCAGGGCACGTTCGAGCTTCTCCTGTTCTGCCCTGGTGATTCCCTCAATCCATGCATCGAGCGCAGCGTAATGGTCCGGGGAGTCCGGGCGGTATTGGTCATTGGCATAAACCGCCAGGACATTCTTCCCCTTCTTTAGGTGTTGAACCTGTTCCGGGTGGAGGACAATCGAGCGGTATTTCGGCTCATCCAGCCACCAGATGTACGTGTGAATCTTGTGCCCGTTCAGGTAAACATGAAATCCCTGTCTCGCCAGAATCGCGATGCGATAGGAATCGAAGTCGAGGCTTTCTACTTCGAACGTAGAACGCATCAGCAGGAATTCTTCATTGCCCCATGGTGAAGGGAACTTGTCCAACTTGATTCCGCTGTGGTTCCACACTCCCTTGCCTATGGGAGCCTTGCCTGCTGTCCATTGGCTGTCGTCGAAGTCGGGCTGATGCCAATTCTCCAGGGCGGCAGGCAGTGTGATATCGCGGAATCTCCTGTCCGTGAATTCTTCCAGTTTGTCCTTCGTCTCTGTGGCATCGACCGTGACGTAACGCCATTCGCGCTCCTGCGGCAGAGGCTGACCAATCGGCTTCCAGAACCTGTCCCATTTCCGTTCCGTATCGAGAGCGCCATCGGCTTTCAATGTGTGAGCCGTGCCGACGATTTCGTTGTATTCGTGCTGCCTGGGTTCTGCGGCTTCGATATCACGGTCCCAAAAAGGGGCGGTATCGACAGCAACCACATTGCCCTGGAACTCGGGCATGGAAGCCGGAGCCGCCATCGCTTTGCGGAAGTTGACGTTCTTCTCGCCGTCGACACCGAGTACACCAATGACGAATGGCATTTTTGGTGCGTCAAGATCCTTGCGTACGTCACGGATGAAGTGAGACAGGAGTCGTGAGTATTCGTCGTAGTTCCCATTCGGATAGGTATGGCCATCGACCAGATCATTAAAGCCCTGAAGCCATACGAACCCAGCAATTTCATATCCCTGTTTCGGATCGTAGGCGGGGCACACCCGAGCCGGATCGGCCAGTACCTTCTTCACATGCTCGACCATCATCCGATAGAACACACCTGAGGCAGCATCTTTATCGTCGCGCCACTTCTTTCGGTCCTCAAGCTTTGGAATGCCATGGGCACCCTGTGGATGTCTGTCCCACTCCTCCTGGATCTGTTTGGGCAGCTGATACGGCCCAGCACTGGGCGGTCGAAACTCGGTGTTGAGCGATCTGCCGCCCCAGGCGGTCTTGATGATCAGGATCGGTTCCTTCAGCTCTTTTTCCATCGTGATACCGAAGGTGAACTCAGGCCCGATTTTGTTGTTCAGTCGCGTTGGGTTGTCTCCTCGCGCCCCAAAGCCAGCGGTCAGTTTTCCGAGGCCCTCGCCATTCGCACTGCCGTCGTAAGGTCCGGTCAGATAGGACATCCAGACCTTGTCACAGACGCGAGGCGTTCCATCGGGATTGCGCATTTCCTTGAGCAGAGGTGCCGTCGAGGGATCTTTGCCGATGTAGTCAAACGTCCGGATTTCCGCATGTCCCTCCATGTTCGACTGGCCAGCCATGATGAACACCTTCAGCGGCCCCGCAAAACACGTCGGAGAAAGGACGCACAGCAACGCCACGGCGAGGATCACCTTTGGCTTCATTTTCATTTTCCTCTTCTTCTAACCAGTCACAAGCAGTGAGAACCACCCATCAAAGTGCTCACAGAATAGCCATTGCCAGATCGTTGAGCCATCTCTCTGCGATTCGTCGAAGAGTCAGAATCGCTTGCGTCAATCGTGAGAACTCACGACCCTATCGCCGGATTCAATCAATAGCTGATCGTAGCGACCGCCTGTGGACGGAAGATGTACGAGCACTCCGCCTGGCCGAAGTCAAGATTCGCTAATTCTCAGCGGGAAACTCTATGAGAGTACTTTTCACGATCCTGATCATGCTTCGACTTGCACCGGTTGCCACAGCGCACTCCAGTGAGGCGCCTCAGCCAAACATCCTGGTCATTTTCAGCGATGATCTTGGCTTTGGCGATATAGGCGTCCACGGTGGTCAGGAAGTACCAACGCCCAACATTGATGCTCTCGCTGCGTCTGGGGTCCGCTGCACAAGTGGCTATGTGTCGGCGCCCTATTGCAGCCCTTCGCGAGCTGGTTTCCTGACCGGTCGTTATCAAACTCGGTTCGGACATGAGTTCAATCCGCATGTTGGCGATGAAGAATCACTGGGCCTGCCATTGACGGAAAAGACGATGGCGGATCGACTGCGGACATTGGGATATGCGACAGGACTCGTTGGCAAGTGGCATCAGGGTTTCAATGCGGCACATCATCCACTGTCTCGCGGTTTTGATGATTACTTCGGGTTTCTGGTCGGTGGCCACAACTATCGCCTCCACAAGGACGCTGAACCTGAATTCGGTTCTGCACATTCGCACAACATGATTTATCGAGATCGTGAAGTGCAGCATCTGGATGGCTATTCGACGGATCTTTTTACGGATGAAGCAATAAGTTTCATCGATCGGAACAAAGAACGCCCCTGGTTCCTTTACCTCGCTTACAACGCGGTTCATACGCCGCTGGAGATCAAGGACAGTCTCAGGAATCGAATTCCTGCGAGCGTCACCGACAAGAACCGCCGCGGCTACCTCTCACTTCTGCTCGGGCTTGATGACAACATTGGACGCCTGACTGAACATCTTCGGAAGTCTGGCATCGACCAGAATACGCTTGTCTTTTTCGTCAGTGATAATGGCGGCTCTGGACGCAAGCCGTTCTTCGCTTACAACACCGGTCGTAATACGCCGCTCCGCGGCGACAAGGGCCAGACACTGGAAGGTGGTATCCGTGTTCCGTTTTTTGTTGTGTGGCCAGGCAGGCTTCCTGCAGACAAGGTGTATCATTCGCCTGTGAGTACGCTCGATATCCTGCCCACAGCACTCGCGGTTGCAAATGCGGAATCGGACCCACGACTTGATGGAGTGAACCTGCTGCCGTACTTGAATGGTGAGAACTCCACGGAGCCCCATGATATGCTTTTCTGGCGATTCGGTCCGCAGAAGGCTGTTCGAAAGAGTCAGTGGAAGCTGATCGATTGGCGTGACATGGAAGCGAAAACGCAAAGTGGTTGGCAGCTGTACGACCTCGACAATGACATCGGCGAAGCGACAGATCTCGCAGCACGACATCCGGAGATCGTTGCAGAATTGTCTGCAGCGTGGGACAGCTGGAACAGACAGAATATCGCACCGATCTGGCACGGAACCGCGAATGAAGACCCGTCGGCACCGCAGCCTCCGGGTGCCAGGGGGACTTCAGCACAGAAGTGACTTGCTTCTTAGGCCACGACGAGCCGAGGGCGTCATGAATTTGAACCTCACCTCTCCGTGAAATCGCCGTTTCTCACCTCACTCCGCTGACAAATGAACAACGGCCGCGGGATTCGAGCCGCAAACCCGCCGAAAGGATGATCTCAACATGAACACGCACGCTCTGCGTCTTGTCCTCACTGGACTTTCGTTACTGACTGTCTGCCAGGCTGTATATTCTGCTGAGAATCCGCCGAATGTGATCTACATCATGGCGGACGAGCTGGGGTACTACGAGCCAGGTTTCAACGGCGGCATGACGATTCAAACTCCCAATCTGGATCGGATGGCGTCCGAGGGAATGCGGTTTCGGAATCTG
>JAEUII010000204.1 GCA_016795145.1 Planctomycetaceae bacterium | reverse complement strand
AGTCGCGGACATTCAGCAGATACACACAATCGTACTTCGGAAGATCACCAGCGGTCAGAGCCTGTGATGCTCGCACTTCCGCCAGCAGTCCTGTCAGAGCCGGATCCGCACTGAGAGCTGCCGCGATGAACCCCGCGTCTTCCTGCTGACCATCGTCATCAACAATCAGAACCGTGCGGCGTTCGGAAACCTCAACCGCGAGAAACCGGCGATTGTCTTCTCGGAGAGCATCATCATCGAGTCTGACTTCAACGACATGGCGGCCTTCAGATTCAAATGAAAGATCATGTGACACGGGCACGGTGGCACCCGGTTCAATCGGCGGCAGCAGCATCTTGCCCGGCAATGCGGTACCGTCGACAAGAACAGTGGCTCGCAGGCCATTCGCTGTGGAAGCCCCATGGTTCACGACCGTCGCTGTGAGTCGCCACAGAACACCCTGAGCCACTGCCAGTGTGTCGGCTGACAACTGGCTGATGGCAACATTGGCTCGCGGCTCGCGCGCGATTTGGATGAGATCGACAGTGGCTTTGATCGACTTCAAAGATTCAAGTGCTTCGGTCACCTCCGGTCGATTGTTCCAGTCGGATGCTCGCAGGTCGGTCAGCACATGAACCTGAGGACTTACACTGCCATCGGCCGCAAGAATGTCCTTCGCTGCCTGCAGGGCATCAACGGGAGTCGCTGATCGCCATGAACACGGAAGGTTGCGAAGGCGAGGAGCAAACTCCTGCACAAACGCGCCGTCGAGTGAACGGTCGGAGACGATGGGGCGACGCGGATCGGACATTGACAGAATCGTGACTCGGGCGGAACCGCCTGCCTGGCGGCTTCCTTCCGTCAGCATGCTTTCCAGAGTGGTGAGTGCTTCACGAAAGACAGTCTCATCGCCTTCGCGATCACGCATCGAAAGCGAATCGTCAAGAAGGACGACGTGATGCACGCTGGCTCCGTGAAGCATCAGCAGACGACCAGGATCCAGCAGCAATCGGCCAATGAGCAGAACAAACAGCAGCACTGCCAGAATTCTGAGCAGCAGCTGGAGCAGCTGTTCAAGAATGATGCGGCGACGATTAAGCTCTTCGCTCTCCAGCAGAAACTCCATCGCGGCGAAGCGAACTTTGCGATACCGGAGCCGACTGAGGATATGAATGATGATCGGGATCAGCACCAGCGCAGCGCCCGGCAAGACGAAGGCCGGGTTCATGAAGAACTGCGAAAGTGATGACATGGAAAACGTGTCTGTGCGCAATGTGCTGGTGGGGAACTGTCGGGCGACATTCCGTCTCAGCGGTTCGGTTCAAAATGACGGTAGGGAGGATAGCACACCCCATGCCGAACCCGAAGCGCAGGCGCCCCTTTTTCGGATCCTCTCCCGGCTGGTGAATCACGCTGTTTTTCAATGCACGGTTTGGAGGAATTACAGACTTGAGCGTTTCAGCCGACGCCGCAGGCGAAGTGCGTTTCCGACAACGGTGATATCACTCAGCCCCATCGCGGCCGCAGCCCACAAGGGACCACTTGAGCCCAGCAGTCCAAACGCCGCCAGGGGAATCGCGACCGCGTTGTAGAAGAAGGCAAAGAACAGGTTCTGCCGAATCGTGCTCAGCGTGGCTCGAGCGATCGAAAACAGGTCCGCGATTGCTTCGACACGATCACCGGGAATGACGACTGCAGCTGCATCGATGGCGACGTTGGTGCCGGACGCCATGGCAACGCCAAGGCCAGACTGAGCCAACGCGGCGGCGTCGTTCAGGCCATCACCAACCATCACGACATTTGGTCCCGCACTTTGGATGAATCGAGTCTTCTGTTCGGGTGTCGCTTCCGCAACGATATGAGCCGCGTCAATTCCAAGAGGCACGCCGATCTCGCGCGCCGTCGTGAGTTTGTCACCGGACAGCATCGAAACGGTGACGTTCATTTCCTTTAATCGTCGAACCGCAGTCGCGGCATCCGTTCGAGCACGATCTTTGACGTCGATCGTCCCGATGACTGTGCCCGCCTGAATGACTCGCGCTGTTGCGATATCGTCCTTTTCGACTCGAACTTCCGTTGCTGAAACCACACCTGAGACACCGATCCCAGGGACGACTCGAAAGTTTGTCACTTCGTCAATCTTCAGCTGACGATCTTTCGCGGCCTGAACGATCGCCTTTGCCACCGGATGTTCTGACGGTTGTTCGACAGCGGCTGCAAGTGCCAGCAGATGGTGTTCAGAAACGCCTGATGCGGTTGTGATCCGACTGACGGCCGGCTGGCCCGTCGTCAGTGTGCCCGTCTTGTCGAACACAACTCGCATGGAACGCCCGATATGTTCCAGTGCAGCCGCAGACTTGATCAGGATTCCTCGCTGACTGGCAGATCCAGTTCCCACCATCACAGCCATCGGAGTTGCAAGACCCAGTGCGCATGGGCAGGAGATGATCAGGACGGTGACAGCAGAAATGAATCCCTGCGTCATGTAACCAAGAAGACTCCAGAGCGTCAGCGTCATGAGTGCGATGAAGAGGACCGTGGGCACAAAGATCGCAGACACTTCATCTGCCAACTTTTGCACAGGGGCTCGGCTTGTTTGAGCCTTCTGGACCAGTTCCGCCATGCGAGTAATCGTTGTCTCGCGGCCGGAAACGGTTGCTTCTATCACCAATTGCCCCGTCGTGTTCATCGAGCCTGCAATGACAGAATCACCAGCCTGACGATGCACAGGAATACTCTCACCTGTTACTACAGACTCATCCACTTCCGAGCTGCCGCTGAGCACACGACCGTCGACAGGGATTCTGGCACCGGGACGAATTCGCAAGTGTTGACCGCGTGTCACAGACTGACTGGAGATCGTCGTCGACGATCCATCAGGCTTCATCAGTTCGGCCGTTTCCGGCTGCAGTTTCAGAAGTTCTCGAACGGCCGATCCCGCGTGCGCGCTGGCTCGAGCTTCCATCCAGTGACCGAGGCTGACGATTCCCAGCAGACCAGCTGCTTCAGAGAAGTACGTCGCGTGCCCCGTTCGCAGCAACAGGTTGATGGCAGAGTATCCAAAGGCCGACAGAGCTCCGATGGAGATCAGAGTATCCATGTTGGTCGTGCCGCGCTTTGCTGCATTCAGTGCCGATTTGAAGAACGCTGAGCCCGCAAAGACAACGACAATCAGTGAGCCTGCCATCATGAGCCATGGCATCAGTGTCGGATGCCAGTGACTTGCTGTGGCGATCCAGTGGAAGATCTCCAGCGGTAACCACAGTCCTATTCCGACGATGGCGCGATGACGCCACATTCGCTCCGAAGCCTGCTGTTGCTGTTCAATCTGGCTGCGAGGATCCGGCGTTTCTGTCAGGAGTTCAGCTCCGAAGCCACGATCTATGATGGTCTGAATCAGTGACTGCGGCTGCAGCTGATGACCTTCAATCAAGGCCATTCCAGTTGTGACGCTGACACTGGCAGAGGCGACATCAGGTCGCGCTGTGAGAGCACGTTGAATCGACGTGGCACAGCCGGCACACGTCATGCCGGTGACCTTGAACTGAAGTGTTTCCGATGGTGGACGCTTTTGTGAGAGACCGTCAGGCTTTGGAGTATTGGAAGGATTTGGGGATGGGAATCCCAGCTGGACAAGTTCGGCCATCGCGTACTCCTCCCAGGGCTGACTCAGTTTCCAGCCTGAACCATCGAGCCTCGTGTCTCCGACGCGAGAAACTCCGCAATCAGCCGACAGGATTCCTGACCCTCTTCATGTCACAAATGGTGATCAGTGGCTTATCAAACCGGAGGCTTCCAGAAACTGAGCGATCTTCTTCTTGTTGAAAAATCCCTGATACTTGATCGTTGGCTGGTCATGCAGAGTAAACGTGTAGCCAAGCCAAGTTCGCTCAATCACCATAGATTGGTCTAATGGCAGTTTGGCAAGCAATCGCGACTGGGCAATGCGTTTGTGTCCCTTCGCATCCAGATTCTGGAGTTCGGGGTCTGTTAGATGTTCGGACGGCGGAAGTTTCTTTGCTCGCCGCTTATCCAGCCAGTGACCAATCAGGGCACCGATGAGTCCACCCGCAGCCATGCCAGTTTGCATGCTGGTATTCCCGGCGCGAAGAGCAAAGATCGAGGTGCGAGTCATCAACAGCTGTCCGAGGCCTTTGTCCTTTCCGACATTCACGTTGCCGTCCAGTAACAAATAGTCAACGACCGCGCCGTAGTCTGTGACGGAATAGGGGTTGGTGGGATCTTGTGACATCGACGAGTTCTCACGCGGCAATTGCCGAGGCGGTTCAACAGGTAGAGATAAGTTGCGTCCTGCCAGAATCTTGAGGCGCATTACGGCATTTGCAAGAGAGAAGTCCTAAGTCGCAGTTTGCCAGTTTGCCGGGATGGCTTGGGTGTAGTTGCCAAACCGGCGGACCACCGGTGTGGAGCCGAATGCGGCGGGTATGTTGGGTGAGTATCTTGGCGCGGTAACAGTGCATTCGGCGTTCCGGGCCAAAGGCCCAATCATTTGCCCAGCCTGGGCCACCGGCCCAGGTTGGCGATTCCCATTGCGCACCAAGGTCCAACGGACCGGCCGTTTGCTCGCTTTACAAACGGTCGGTCTTACAGTCCTTTGGCAATGGTCACCGAATACATGGAATCAGTTCGGGAGAACTGACGCATGGCAATTACCAAAGTGCCGGCATTCGATGTGTCGGCCCTCCGGGCCTTTGTGTGTGATGTTGTACCACCGGGGCCTGACGGCCCCGGCAGGGGTTGTTTCGGGCTTCCAGCCCTGAAAGGAGAT
>JAEUII010000168.1 GCA_016795145.1 Planctomycetaceae bacterium | reverse complement strand
AATCGCTCTACGGACGGTAGTGAATCTTGCTAAAGATCCCTGAAGAGCAGCAACTCCACTGAGGCCACACTTTCACCAGTGTGGCCTCTGTTCATTTGTAAAACGACTGTCCTCAGTCGTTCGCCTTCTGTTGTGTACGTTTGAAAGCGATTGAGGACAATCGCTCTACGGACGGTAGTGGATCTTGCTAAAGATCCCTGAACACAACAACTCCACAGAGGCCACATTTTCACCAGTGTGGCCTCTGTTCATTTGTAAAACGACTGTCCTCAGTCGTTCGCCTTCTGTTGTTTGCGTTTGGAAGCGATTGAGGACAATCGCTCTACGGACGGTAGTGGATCTTGCTAAAGATCCCTGAAACACAACAACTTCACAGAGGTCACACTTTCAAAGGTGTGGCCTCTGTTCATTTGTAAAACGACTGTCCTCAGTCGTTCGCCTTCTGTTGTGTACGTTTGGAAGCGATTGAGGACAATCGCTCTACAGAGCGCAAGACGGTTCTACGCCCCGCTGGCTTCGGATATCATCGCCGCCCCGCCGAACTTGCCAGGCGGGCAGGCGATCGGAACACACGGGCAAAACGGGAGCGAATTCATGTCCAATGAGAATGAACCGGAAATTGACCAGCAGCTACAGGACCTTCAGCGGCGCGCGGGCGATTTGATTCCGGAATGCAAATTTGCAAGCTCCTCAAAACTCTACGGTGAACTCCGTCGACGTGGACGCTCAGAACATCGCGCCCATTCGTACGTCTGGGGCACGTTCTTTCAGATGGACCAGGCCCAGTATCTTCTCGACTTTCAAACCATGCGAGAACGCGCTATTGAGCTGATTGCGTTGCTGGAAGATGAAGAAAAGCTCCGGCAGATTCAGGCCGATTTCCCTCGGGAGCAATACGACTTCCTCGTCTATACCATGAGTTCCTGCGCGTATGAGAACCTTGCCGAGGCCACGGGGCAGCTGGAAGGTTACAACTCCGAAGGAATGCATGCCTGTATCGCCGACGGAATTCAGATCTGTCGACGCACCGGCAAGACCGGATGCGTGAGTTGCTTCCGTGAATACGCCTGCGACGTCTACATGTCCGCCGATGACGCCGACATTGCAGCGCATCAGTGTCGTCTGGTGCGTGACCACGAAGGCAACTGGTCGGACCGAGGCGATCGCCGCTGGCTGGCAACAGTGAAGCTCGCCTGGCTGGATGCTCTGAACGGCAAACTTGATGATGCCCTCGCCGGCTGTGAATCCGCCCTGGAACTGGCGACCGCGGAATCTGTGTCCCTCAAGTACGAAGCACGCGTTCGGATTCTTCTGGTACGCGATGCGATTTTGATTGAAGCCGGTCAGGCTCCAAAGCTCAGGGACGATGAAGCCTTCGCAACGTTCCCCGGTCCCGGCGAATGTCCGATTTTCGAACTTCAGATGGATCTCAACAACGCGCTGCTGGCAACACGCGAGAAGCGATACGAAGAAGCAACCCGCATTCTGACTCAATGGGATCAGAAGCTGCAAAAATGCGGAGGCACACATCTCTGGTTTGAAACGCGACTGCGTTTGATTGCGAACAAGCTGCTGGCTGGCGACCGAAAACAGGCGGAGACACTTGCCCGGCAACTCGAACAGCGAGCCCGAACTGCTCACGACTATCTGGCGCTCCGGCGTCTTCAGACACTGCTCGATGCTGACACAGCGTCCCCGTTTGCACCGCTTGTGATGCCGAAAGCCGCACGAAAGATCACGGCGGAACCAACATCGCCGGATGGCCGCGCGGCCTCGGCTTCCGCACCTCCGGATGAAGCATCGTCACCGGAACCAACACCTTTGGCGGCGGAACTGGAATCCCTGCGAAACCGAATGACGGCGTTCATGCAGGAGCCCGGGGAAGACGAGTTCAATAACATTCGCAACGCTGTCCTTGCGTTCGATGCAACTCAGGTGACTCACGCAGATGATGCCTGCGGTCTGATTCACATCATGGGCTATCTCGTTGGCGCCGGTGACGATGGCGAAAAGGTCTGGAAATGGGCCAATTCACTCGTGGCACCGCATCGCGACCATGCTGTCGCCCTTTCCGTTCTCGCGACTCTCGGGGATGCCCTCCGTGGCAGTGGCAATGAAGAAATGGCGGAGAAGATTACGTCGGAACGAACGGAGCAACTGCATCGAAAGGCGATGGAACTCGATCCGACCCGCCCGCGAAACTTCCTTCGCGCTGGCGATCACTTCATGAGTCTCGACAACCATGGCGAAGCAGAACGCTGCTATGCTCGAGCATTCCGGCTCGACCGTCAGGACGGGAACATCGTGCGTCGACTGGCCGAACTTTACAAAGGCACTGACCGGCCACGCGATGCCCTGCACGTACTTGACCTGAGCCTGCGTGAGGGTTGTGAAGACTCACAGGCGGCCTTTGACGCGGCCATGCTGGCGTTCCGGCTACAACAGTATGACGCAACGCTGACCTACCTCGAAAAATATGAGTCTGTTGCGGGCGAAGTGGCATGGACGAACTACTATCGCAGTGTGTGTCATTACGAGCAGGCTGAATACGAAAAGGCCGTCGAATGTGCTGACCGTGAAAGCAAGGTCATGGAAGCCGATGGTTGGCACCTGCAGTTGATGCGAGGCGTTTCGCTGGCCCGCATGGGACGACGCGACGACGCAATGAAGTACATTCGGCTTGTCCTGGATACGCCTTTGTATCAGGTCGACTTCCTCTCTCCCGTTGGGCTGATGGAACTTCTGCAGCGGCTGGCCGTCGTGGCCGAAGATGTGCTTCAGGACAACGAACTGGTGGCCGAGATCGAACGAAGACTGCTGCGAGCCGGGCTGATGCCGGAATCATGGTTCCAGCATGCTCGTGAATCTGCCGGCCAGGAAGCCGTCGAAGGCATTCGACTCTATCGCTGTCTTGTCTATCAGCCGCTTGACGAACGCTGGCAAACAGACCCGGACCGACAGTTTGATCAGGATCAATGGACCGGCTACTTCACCGAATGGGGCGTCCTTGCAACATCAGAAGAAGAAGCGACCGAGATCGCGCTGAAGTATCAGGCGATGTGCGCTGACCTCCCGGCCGAGATGCGTGAGATCCTTCCAGGCGACGACACCTACACCGACGTCACCGGCCCCGTGTGGCAAGCCGCCCGATTCTCCGGCGACGACGAAGACATGCCCAGCGCCGAGGATGGCGATTTGCCATGGGATGAACCCGAAGAAGAGTAACCCGCCCCGAGAAGAAAAATAGCGGAAGGGCGCAAGCCCTCCGGTAAAACGCACCTGGTCCTTACTCAAAACCGAACGTCTCGCGCCATGCCGCTACATGAGCACGTGTTTGCGTCCACTTACGCCGGAAACTGCACCGTGAAACAGCTTCCTTCACCAAGGCGACTTTGAACTCCGATCGTGGCTTTCAGCGCGAGGCACAGGTGTTTCACAATCGCGAGTCCCAGCCCGGAGCCTCCACGCGCACGGGAGCGATCTTTCTCGACGCGATAAAACCGCTCGAAGATTCGCCCGAGTAGTTCTTCGGGAATGCCCACGCCTGTGTCACGTACGGCGATGCACGGTGAATTGCCCACAAGCGAAAGTTCGACCGTCACTTTGCCCGATGCGTCCGTGTGCTTCAGAGCATTGTCCACAAGGTTGCTCAGGATCGTTCGCAGAGCCTGCTCGTCCGTGTGCATGGGCAGAGTTTCTGGACCGCTACGTCGCAATTCAACACCTCGCGAAGATGCGACCGTTCGGAAGTCCCTCAGGACATCTTCGACGATATCAACAGCATCCAGATCTTCCGTATGCAGGACTTCCTGACCGGATTCCACACGCGCCAGCTGCAGCATTCCCAGAATCAACTGCAGCAGCCGCTCCGACTGCTCTTCAATCTGCTTCAAAAATCGCTCGGCAGCCTCCTGATCCGAAAGTGCTCCACCCAGCAGAGTATCAGTGCAGGCCTGAATGACTGTCAGAGGCGTCTTGAGCTCATGCGAAACTCCACTGACGAAGTCGCGTCGCATCGCCTCCAGCTTCCGCATCTCAGAAATGTCACGCACGACAGCCACTGCACCCGCATAGGAACTGTGCACAATCGGCGTGACCGAAAGAACATGATGCGCCTTGTCTCGCGGTGATCGATATTCGAGCGACAGCGCCCGGCGAGCTGACAGTGATTCCTCAATCGTTTCCAGAAACGCCGGGATACGCACGGCTTCATACAATCGATGCCCTGGACGAATGGCTTCGCCAATCGACAGCAGCTTTCGAGCACCCTGATTCAGATAGACAATTCTCTGCTCCTGATCGATGGCAATCACACCTTCGATCATCGATTCAAGAACGGCCGTCAACAAATCAGCAGCCGCAGTGGCTTCCTGCCCGGCCTTCTCAAGACTCTGAATTCGATCCTGAAGCTCATCTTCCAGCACATACAGCGCGCTGGCAACCTGACCCACTTCATCCTGCCGGTCCGACACACTCAGCAGCATGTCCTCACGCTCGTTTCGCATCACGGTCGTCTGAAGTTTCAGCGACATCGCCTGAAGCGGAGCAACAACACCGGCGGCGACCAGACACAGACACAGTCCAGTCAACAGCCATGTGTAAATCGCCGTTCGCACAGCGGTCGTTGTCAATTGAGTAACGGCAGAATTCGACTGTGCCGCATCGGACACCATGATCACGACAAGCGATTCAGTCGCCGTTCCATTCGCACCTGGAGGCCGGCGCTCTACTTTCGCTGCAAGTGCAAGAACATCATCGAGCGAAGTTCCAAGCCGAATCTGTCGAGCCGCCTGACCAGTCTGCAGCGCAGTTCGCACAACAGATTCCAAAGCGATGTCAGTGATGGCGTCCGCTACGGGATCGCCGAGATTGGTTCCAGCCGAATTGGTCACCCACACCTTCTGTCCCGAATTGAGTTTCGGCTGCCAGCCTCTGAGCGAACTTGGAACGTCGTCAGTGGTGCTGATATCGGCAGCGATTTGTTCCAGCAGTGCCTGACATTCCCTCTGGTGAATCAGTCGCCCCTGCGAGGACAATTGCGACACGACACTGGCGATGAGCCCGATCATTGCAGGCACAGACAGAAGGACGTAAAGCCCCGCGATCTTCCAGAAAAGTTTGGAACGCAACCAGGTCAAAGGAACCGCGACTTTCATGCAATCATGAAAACTGGGCAACGACGCCGTCGCCAGAGTTGGGCATGGTAAGGCGATTGTAGGCGGCTGTCATGGAACTTCCGTTCAGTCTTAACAAAGCCTGAGGACCGGCCGTTGCCCAGCACGCAGTATCCCTCAAACCGAACCAAACCGCAGGAAAATCACATCTTTTCGGGTGGCTCATTGTTGGCAATCAACATATTGATGTCGGGAATTGTCGCATTCCCGCGAGGCCAGCTCAAAACAAACCGAGTCCCCTGCCCCGGGCCGCCTTCCACCCGGACTCGCCCCCCATGTTCTCGCAAAATCTTACGGCTCACGGGCAGACCAATCCCGGTGCCTCGAGCCCCCTTGGAGGACTCAAACACATTGAAGATTGAGGCACGCTGGTCTTCGGGAATCCCCGGACCGTTGTCGCTTACCGCCACGAGCATCATGTCGGCCGTCTTGTCGTAACCCGTCTGGATCACAACAGCCCCGCGAGCAATCTCTTCGACCGCATCGATGGCGTTGTTCACAATGTTCAGAACAGCTCGGTGGATGCCCTCTGCATCAAACAGTGCAATCGGAACTTCCTCGCCACGACGAAATTCCAGAGTCACGCCACACTCTGCCGCTCGCGCCGCGGTGAGTTCAGCAACCTCGCCCACAACCTTGTTCAAATCGGCCAGCTGAAGCGAAGGAACTCGATCCTTGCTGAAGCTCAACATGTCCATGACCAAGTCATAGATGCGAGTTTGATTGCGTTCGACAATCCCCCAGCCCTGATGGATCAACTCGTCCTTGTGCTGCTCCAGCCCCTTTCCAATGAGATAACTTCCACCACGAACGCCCTGCAGAATGTTCTTGATGTGATGGCTCAGCACCGTGATCGTCTGTCCCATCGCAGCGAATCGTTCGGCACGCACCATCGCGTCTTGAAACTGTCGAGACTCCAGGGCCAGTGCCGCCTGTCGCGCGACCGTGACAACCGTTCGCAGATGCTCATCGGTCAGTCGCTTTGGGGCTCCGGACATTGCCTGGTCCATCGCCATCGTCGTGTCCAGATAGAACACGCCCAGCAGATCCGAACGACCTCTCATCGGAGCACAGATGGCTTCGCGAATCCCTTCAGACACGATGCTGTTGCCCGCGGAGAATCTCTCATCGAGACTCGCGTCTGAGGTTCGCACTGCCGTTCCATGTCGAAGCACATAGTCTGTAATCGAGCGTGAGACCGGCATTTGCTGTGGCTTTGAAATCGCATTGCCGCGTCGAGCAAACGCGATGGCAGTCAGGTCGACACCGACAGGATCCTTCAGCAACACGCAGCCACGATCTGCTTCGACGGCGTTCAGAGTCAGTTCCAGAATGCGCTGGAGCAGTGTCTCCAGAGTATTCACAGGAGTGACGAGTTCTTCGGCCACGTGGTACAGAAGCTCCAGACCCGACTGAGGTTTCAGGATGGCCGCTGGCGCATCCGCGTCAACTTCCAGGAGCTGAAGGATCGCCGACTGATCGAGCGATCGTGAATCTTCCACGAACCGAATTTGATCCGCCGATGGCAATGCCGGATGACTGGTGTCCGCAAGCTGGAACGCAATGACGCTCGCACCGATCTGCAGAGTATCGCCGTTCTTCAGAATGCGTTCCGTCGCCGCGACGCCGTTGATCCTGGTCCCATTCGCGCTGTTCAGGTCCTTCAGGACGAACGATTCGCCATTGTGCGAAATGCGAGCATGGTGACGCGAAACCTCACTGTCATCCAGACGCACATTGCAGCCAACACTACGACCGATCACAACATCCTGTGCGGATGTCATTTCAAAGCGGCTGCCGCGATTGGCGCCGTTGATGACCAGAAGGGTGGCTCGAAACAAGGGAAGGACTCAGACTTTCGAGATGGCGGGAGTTGGAACGAGGAAACTTCCCTTCATTTCAACCGGTTACCGCTGAACACTCAAGCATGGTCGTTGACCGTGTCGTTTCTTCTCAGACTTCATCAAACTGACGAAGTGCGGTTAAGCCCAAACTACTCGTGTGAGAAATCCCAGCCCATTTTGCATTTTTCAATCTCCAATCATCACTAACCATTCCCCCCACCTCCGCGCCGTGCCGCCTGGTGGGCGTCACCTACCTGCGACTACACCGAAGTCTCCCGCCACTGGTTTTGTCCACTTCCGGTCCCCTCGCGGCATTGCTATTCTTGAGTTCCCCCCGATCCGCCGCTTCGATCTGCCTCCTACCTCGCGGAGATCACCATGACAGCCGATAACCCAATGCGACCGTGTCTACCAGGGCAACATGCGGGCCACGCCTTTGGTAATTTCTTCGGCCGAACACGCGAAGGTCTCTACCTGGACACTCGACGTTCCATGCTGAAGGCAGGAATGGCGGGCCTTGGAGGACTCTCACTTCCGATGCTGCTGCAATCTCAGGCCCAGGCCCGCAGCGAAGCTCGCACGAGCAGCACCGGGAAGAGCGTCATCCTGTTGTGGATGGCCGGGGGCCCCAGCCACATCGACACATGGGACAGCAAGCCGGAGCGACCATGGATCAATCGAGGCCCGTTCGGCGTGACTCAGACAAAGCTGCCTGGCGTTGTCATCTGTGAGCATCTGCCGAAGCAGGCCGCGATGCTGGATCGATTCACGATCATTCGTTCCGTTGACGCAAAGCACAGCAACCACGAACCCAACATCGTGTTCCAAACGGCGAACCTTGCCGCTGAACCTCGTTCGAATCCCGAAGCGGTTCGCTACCCGGCTCTGGCTTCAGTGATTGCCAAACACCATGGCCCGAACCATGACGCGATGCCGCCTTACGCGGCGTTCATGAAATCTCGATCGCACCTCGCCTTTGCCGGATACCTCGGCAAGCAATTTGATCCTTTCATCTGCGACAGCGCTGCGACGCTTCCGGTCTATACCAACGTAGGAGTCGACACGGGAAGAAAGACCGGCGGTGATCTGTTTCAGATGCCGAAAGGACTTTCGGAGGGACGACTGAGCGATCGTCTGTCACTGCTTCAACAGTTCGACCGACTTCGAGCCGGCCTGGATCAGGACGGTTCCATGGATGCTCTGAACAGTTACCAGAAGCAGGCCGTGGAACTGCTCCTTGGCGAACGCGCGCGAGCCGCGTTTGATTTGAATCGAGAAGACCCGGTCGTCCGAGAACGCTATGGAAAACATCTGTGGTGCCAGCAGGCGTTGATTGCACGTCGTTTGGTTGAAGCAGGAACGGCCTTCGTCACACTGGACCTCAGCTACCACACTGCCTCAGGAACCTGGGACACTCACGGCGACAACATTCCACCTTATGGCGGCATCAGTAAAGGACTTGGCCCATTGCTGCCATTGTTTGATCACCTGATCACAACGCTTGTCAGTGATCTGGAAGAACGCGGTCTGCTCGACAAGGTGTTGGTCATCGCAATGGGCGAATTCGGCCGCACGCCGAACATGGGAACTCAGGACAGCACGGATGGAAGAAATCACTGGCCCGAAGTCATGTCCATGTGCCTCGCCGGCGGCGGCCTGAGACACGGCCAGGTCATTGGCTCCACGGAAAAAGACGGAGGCACTATCCGCGAACGCCCCGTCACCCCCGCCGATCTCGCCGCAACACTATTTCGTCACTTCGAAATCCCACAGGACACCTACTACGTCGACCACCAGGGCCGCCCCAGAGTCATCATCGACGGCGGCCACCCCATCTCCGAACTCTTCTGACCATAGTCATAGTCGTTGTTCGCTCCGCCGAACAGAACGCATCGTCGCCGTTCGCCCCGCCGAGCAGAACGCCCCAAAACCACCCCCAATCACACATCCAAACCAGTTGACCCCAACCAGCCCCACGCTACAATTCTGCCCCCGACAAAAGCAGGCCTCACCGCCCGCCAAAATCACCCACGGGATGTAGCTCAGCTTGGCTAGAGCGCTACGTTCGGGACGTAGAGGTCGCAGGTTCAAATCCTGTCATCCCGACTTAACTGGATTTCGAGCCGTTTGGCGAGTTCGTCAAACGGCTTTCTCTTTTCCAGGTCTAGACTTACGTCGCCGAGTCGTCGGTTCAAAGATACGGTTTCGAGGATGCGCCGTTTTTCGAGCATCTTTGAACCGCGCCAGATTTCCGGGACTTTTTGCGAGAACTCGAAGACCGCCAGTGCGGCCCGGACGTCAGTGGCGTCGACGGTGGCCACCCTGGCCAACGACGTTTCGATCAGGGCCAGTTCGTCGCGGAGGGCGGCCAGTTTGGCGTTGAACGTCGGTTCGTCGATCGACCCGGCCAGGAACGCGTTCAGGAGCCGGTCGTTCATTGTCGTGAGTTCGCTCCGGCGTTTGGTCTGGGCGATCCGCTGGTTGCGTTGCAGGTCGCTGATGTCCGTGAACGCGGTTTGGAGCGAGGTGCGGAACCATTCGGCCACTTCGTCGTCCGGCATCTTGAACTTGGCGAGGTCGGCGATGATCGCGTCTTCCAAGTCGTCGCCGCGCCAACGAACCGTCGGGTGATCGTCGTCGGGGTAGTTGTTGGCGCAGCGATAGTAGTCGTGTGGACGCACGCCGCCCCCCTTCAGTTTCCGCTTGATCCGCTCGCCGGTGATGAACGCCCCGCAGTGCAAGCAAGTGAAGAGTCCGCCGGAGAGCGGCATGTTGATCTGCGGCTTCGCCCGACGGTTCTTTCCACTCAGAACATCTTGGCAGGTCTGAAACGTCGCCCGGTCGATCAGCGGTTGGTGACGGCCTTGGTAGTAGTTTTCACCTCGCCGAATCTCGCCGATGTAGAACCGGTTGTTGAGGATGTACGACAACGCCGTCCGGTGGAACTTCGCGTGGGTCTGCTGATACGTGAAGCCTTCATCCGCGAGCGTTTGCCCCAGCGATTCGAACGTGTACCGGCCTGACGAATACAGTTCGAAGAGCCGCATCACAGCTTTCGATTTCTCCGGATGCGGTTGGATTGGCTCATTCCGCTCTTCCTTCACGTTCATGTAGCCGTACGGTGCTCCGCTGTGTTGCCAGCCTTGCTTGGCCCGTTCGTCGATCCCCTTCAACACCTCGGTTCGCAGGTTGTCACTGTAGTACTGCGCGACGGCTGCCATCACGTTGAACGACAACGCACCCGCTGGTCCGGGACCGAACTGGTTGTCGACGAACGCCAGCGCGATGCCGAGTTTGTCCTCCAATTCCTGCATCCGCACCGCGTCCCGCATGTTGCGACAGACGCGGTCGAGCTTGTGGCTGAGAATGGCCCGCAGACCTTCCCGCTTGGCGTTGGCTTTCACCCAGTCAACCATCTCGTTGAAGGCGTATCGCTCCGCCCCACGCTTGGCCGACTCGGCGACCGAGAATTCCCGGACGACGGTCCAGCCATTCTTTGCTGCCCGCTCTCTCGTCGCCCGGAGTTGGGCATCGATCGAATAGCCTTCCCGTTGCTCGCGTGACGATACGCGTGCCCAAATCACCACGTTCATGAACCGCTCCTTTCCAACAGCATTTCTGCGAATCGTTTGACGTTCTGAAGTATCTCGACGGCCTCTTCCGTCGAGATTTCCCGCCCGTACCGGGCCGACCAAAGCTGCCGGGTTTCGGCGATCAACTCATCCGAAACCCAAGCGAGCGACAATGGCCGACGGACCGGCACGGGCACACACAGTCCTGGCTCATCCGGCGACGAGAATCCAGTGATGTCGCCGCCAAATGTGCGATCATTCGCAACGGGCGGAAGTCGGATCATTCCTGCACCTCGCCGCCGATTCCCTCTTCAACGAGCCGAGAGCGGATGACTGCGACGGCGTCTTCCACGCACTGTCGACCAACTTTGAGTTCGCGGGTGATGGAGGTGACCGTGTGTCCCTCCGTCAGCATGCGCCCGACTTGCTGCTCGAAGGCTGAAAGTTGCGAAAGAATGGTGGAGACATCCATCGCCAGTTCGCAGGACTCAAAACCGCCATCGACCAGCAACTCGTCTTCTGAGGGCAACATGGCCCCGCAGCGTTCGACCATGTCCTGGTAGCGTTGGTTCGTTCGCAGCCACTGCTTCAGACGCAGGTCGACGGCTCCCGTCAGAATTGTTGACTCGCACGCACCATTGGTCTTTGTCGGGTCAGGCGTGAACTCCAAAAGGTACATGGCGATCTCTTGGACTGCGTCCTCCAGATCATGCCGCTTCAGGCCAAATCGAATGGCCCGGCTCCGAATCAGTTCCAGCTTTTCCTCAATCGTCAACGTCGTCTGTGCCTTGTCCATCTCGTTTTTCTCCATTCACCAGAGGTTCCGGCCAGCGATGTGCTGACCACGGTGAAGAAGAATCCGGGACGATCAGGGACACGGTCTCTACGCGGCGACATTGGGGACATGAAAGTCACATTGGCCCAATATTGTGTCCACATTGGTGATCAGGGTCACAAGGTGGACGCAATATTGCGTCTACCTTGGTGGACATGTCCCCAATGTGGATTCCAAGGTGATCTTTCCAAAAAGTGCCGAATCTGAGCTTGCGAGCGGCAAATAACTTTATGTAGGCCGCGAGTCGCTCACCGCGACAACCAAAGCACGACACTTTCCGGTTGATGGACGTCTCCCGCTGAGAACGATCCTCACCTGTGCTGGGGCGGCAGAACCCAATCTCCAAGGGAGACACTATGCCGTCATCGCCGTTTGGACATCCGCACAGAAAGGGACCGTGCTACGCCACGTATTACGCCAAGAAGAAGGCCCACGAATTGGTCGGCCACTTTGGATTCACTTCGTCCGACCAGGATGACCTGGAGCAGTCGCTGCTCGTCTCGCTGATGGAACGCTGGCCGAAATACGAGGCCAGCGAATGCACTCCACAGGAGTTCATTTCCTGGGCGATCGGCAAGGGTGTGGCGGAGCAGGTTCGTGAACGACAAGCCCGCAACCATTTCGAGCCGACGGATGGACTGTCGCTGGAAGACCTCATCAACGACGAAGAGGAATTGCTGCCCGCCAGTTGCGTGCAGGCTGATCATGCTCATGCAATCGATCTGTCGGTGGATATCGAACAGGTCTTGGCCAGCTTGCCACCAGATGTCCAGAAGACTGCCCGGCTGCTGATGACAGAAAACATGTCTGAAGCTGCTCGCAAGTCTGGTGTGTCTCGGCGAACCATCCGCGACCGAGCACGCATTATCCGCGAGGCCTTCGAGCGAGCTGGTTACGGCGACGCCTGACTTCACTTCTCCAACCACTCTCTCCCTTTATGAGGACGTTCTATGGAACTGATGAGTCGCATTCAGACTGGCCGACAAGCCGCCCCGCGCCGGGTGATGGTGTACGGGGTTCACGGGATCGGCAAGAGTACCTTCGGAGCGATGGCTCCGAATCCGGTCTTCATTCAGACCGAGGATGGCCTGGGCAACCTGGACTGTGCCCGGTTTCCGTTGGCCGAGGCGTTCGATGACGTGATGGCGGCGATTATGTCGCTGTATTCGGAAGGCCACGACTTCAAGACCGTGGTCATCGACAGCCTCGATTGGCTCGAACGGATGATCTGGGCCAAGGTCGTCCGCGATCGTGGTCCGGCGAACAAGACCAAGGTCGAGAACATTGAGGACTTCGGATTCGCTCGGGGCTACACGTATGCCCTCGACTACTGGAAGGAAATCCTCGACGGCCTGAACGCCCTGCGGAACGAGCGCGGGATGATGATCGTCTTGATCGCGCACGCCAAGATCGAGCGGTTCGAGAATCCCGAAACTGATCCGTATGACCGGTACTCACCACGTCTGAACAAGCATGCTTCGGCCTTGGTGCAGGAATGGTGCGACGAGGTTCTCTTCGCCACCTACAAGGTCCACACCAAGCAGACCGACGAAGGATTCGACAAGACGCGGACCCGTGGGATCGGGACCGGCGATCGCATTTTGCGAACGACCGAACGTCCCGCTCACATGGCGAAGAACCGCCTGAATCTGCCCGAAGAGATGCCGCTCGACTTCCGCGTCTACGCCGAGCATCTCGGTCAGGCCGTCTGAATCGCAGTCACCAACGTTGAACTTCCGCGCTCGAGTTGCGCACTGACACAACCTTCACACTTCAACCCAAGGACATTCACATGGCTGACCTCCGGGGCTTCGACGCCCAGACTGTGGAACCGAACGATTCGTTCGATCCGCTGCCGAACGGCGATTACCTCTGCATCATCACAGCGTCGGAGATGAAACCGACCAAGGCTGGCGATGGTGCGTACCTCGAACTCGAAATGCAGGTTCTCGAAGGTCAGTACCAGGGTCGCAAACTCTGGGACCGGCTGAATCTCAATAACCCGAACGACACGACCGTCAAGATCGCGAAAGGCACGCTGTCGGCGATCTGCCGCGCGGTCGATGTGCTGCAGCCGAAGGACAGTTGCGAGCTGCATGATCTCCCCATGCTGGTGAAAGTCGCGTGCAAGAAGCGGGACGATACCGACGAACTGACCAACGTCGTGAAGTCGTACAAGAAGCGGGATGGTGCGGGTTTCTCTCCGGCGACGGCAGCTGCACCCGTCGCCCCCTTGGCTGCTGCTCCGGCCAAGGCAGCCAGTCCGCCGTGGAAGCGGACGTGAACCTGTCGCCTGGGGACATCGCTATGTCCTTCGCTCACAGAGCGACAGACGCGGTAGCCGTGCTGCGTTATGTGCTGCCGTTCCCGCCGAGCGTCAACCGGTATTACCGGAACATTGGCTATCGCACGCTCCTCAGCCGCGAGGGTCGAGAGTACCGCACTGCGGTCTGCTCTCTCCTCGCGGGTCGGGTCGGCCAGCCTCTTCAAGGCTTGCTTGAAGTTCAACTCGATCTGTTTCCACCTGATGCGCGACGACGTGATTGGGACAACTTTCAGAAAGGCATCTGGGATTCCCTCCAGCACGCCGGAGTCTATCTGGATGACAGCCAGGTCAAACGGGCTGTGATTGAGATGCATCCGCCCACTCGCCAGTCCCGCGCCGAAGTCGCCATCGCTCCGTACATCCCTGTCACCGAAGAAGAACCGCCATGCCCAGCATCGTTCATGCACGCGAATTCGACGACCCCGACCTCGATCCCGATGACGACGAGTTCGATGTCGAAGAGACCTTCAAGGTCACGTCGCCCGAGGGAACCGAAGAGGTCTACTCCCCTGACGAAGCGTGCGACCTGATTCTCGACCTGGTCGAGCAGCAGTTCTGGGAATGGTACGACGACCCCGCCTGTCCGCGCCGGTTCAAACCCCGTGTCAAAGTGTATGAGGTCAGTTGATCGTGTTGACGCTCCGACCATATCAGCAGCAAGCCGTTGACGCGGTGTACCGCCATCTGCGGGAACACGATGACAATCCGGTCGTCGTGATCCCGACCGGTGGCGGCAAGACCCCGGTGATGGCCACGATCTGCCGGGACGCGGTGCAGACCTGGCACGGCCGCGTCCTGGTCCTAGCCCACGTCAAAGAGCTGTTGCAGCAGTCGGTCGACAAGCTGAAGCAGGTCTGCTCGGACCTTCCAGTCGGAGTTTACTCCGCCGGTCTCAAGCGGCGCGACACGGAGCATGCCGTGATCGTGGCCGGCATCCAGTCCGTTTACAAACGGGCGTGCGAACTCGATGCGTTTGATCTGATCCTTGTTGACGAATGCCACCTTATCCCCGCCGAAGGCGAAGGGATGTATCGGCAGTTTCTGTCCGAGGCACGGGTCTTGAACCCGCAGGTCCGCGTCGTCGGTTTTACCGCCACCCCGTTTCGACTGGATGCCGGTCCGATCTGTCGGGAGGATCACTTCCTCAACACAGTGTGCTACGAAGTCGGTGTCCGCCAGCTGATCGCCGATGGGTTTCTGTCACCGCTGATCTCAAAAGCGGGGATCGCGAAGGCCGACACGAGCCAACTGCACTTCCGTGCGGGTGAATTCGTCGCCAGTGAAGTCGAAGCGGCGATGGACGATGCCGCGCTGGTCGAAGCGGCCTGTGCCGAGGTAGCTGAGATCACGAAGGACCGGAAGTCCGTCCTAATCTTCGCCAGCGGAGTGCAGCATGGTCGCCATGTCGTAAATGTCCTTTCGGAGAAGCACGGCATCGACTGCGGGTTCGTCTGCGGCGAGACACCCGATGGCGAGCGGGATGATCTGCTGACCCGGTTCCGTGGCGAACAGCGCGGGTTGTTCCAACACCCGCCGCTGAAGTATCTGTGCAACGTCAATGTCCTGACGACCGGATTTGATGCGCCCAACGTCGATTGCGTGGTGTTGCTCCGGCCCACACTTTCGGCAGGCCTGTACTACCAGATGGTCGGTCGCGGGTTCCGTCTGCATCCCGGCAAAGCCCACTGCCTCGTGCTCGATTACGGCGGGAACGTGCTGCGACATGGTCCGGTCGACCAGCTGCAGGTCGTCGAGAAACGCGGCGACGGGACTGGTGAAGCCCCGGCCAAGGAATGCCCGTCGTGCCGAGCCTTGATCGCACCAGCCTATTCCAACTGCCCGCAATGCGGCCACGCATTCCCGCCGCCGGAGCGGAAGAAACATGAGTCGCAGGCGTCCAAGGCTGGAGTTCTGTCCGGCCAGGTGACCGACTGCGAATACGAAGTCCGCGACATCACCTACAGCGTCCACACCAAGAAAGACGCGGACGAGTCGGCACCACGGACCCTGCGCGTCGATTACAGACTCGGACTCGACTACTGGGTCAGCGAATGGATCTGCTTCGAACACACCGGCTGGGCCCGGCGCAAAGCCGAACAATGGTGGAAGGCCCGTTCGCCTGATCCGCCTCCTGACTCAGCGCAGGAAGCTGCCGACCTGGCGAACAAGGGCGCTCTGGCCCACACGGAATTCGTCACCGTGCGTTCCGTCGCCGGTGAGAAGTTCGAACGCATCCACAACTGCAAACTTGGCCCGAAACCCGAGCCGAGCATTCTGAATGCGGCTATTGATCTCGATGACGTCCCGTTCTGAGGAGTCCTCAGCCATGACAGCAGTCATTCGTTGCCCAACTGAAGACAAACAACGGCTGCCCGAATTGTGTGGTCTGCTCGGGATCGAAGTTCCTGCATCGCCAAGGGAACGAGTCGTCGTATCGGACCTGCTGCGAGTGATCTTTGATGTTGATGACGAGACATGGTGGGCTAACCGTCCCGCCGACTGGGAACTGATGCAACAGATCCGAGCCACCCACAATGCCTGACTCCTGGACGATGAACTTCCACGAGTGCCCGCGCTGTGGATCGTATCTCCGCTTCGGCGGAGACATGCACGAATGCGGTCCGCGTGACGTCTCCCACATCCGCTTCAACCTCGCGACCACAGACGAGGAAAAAGCCGTGCTGTCCGAGTCGGTCCGGCTGATCTACGGCATCGACGAAGAGTTCTGGTACCGCAATCGACCCCATCACCGGGCGATCGTCGAACGCAAGCGGGCGGATGGCACTCTCAACCTGAAAGGCTGACCTTGGCCCGAGTGTTGATCATTGGCGACACACATTGCCCCGGCATGCGGACCGGCTATGTCGACTTCCTGAAAAGGGTCGCTGACACATACTCGGTGAACCGCGTGGTCCACATCGGCGATCTAGTCGACTGGGCCTCGATCTCGTACCACGAGAAAAGCCCATCACTGCGGAACGCCACACTGGAGTATGGCCGCGCGAAGCGGCAGGTCGCATCGCTCTCAAAAGCATTCCCGCAAGCCGATTGGTTGATTGGCAATCACGATGCCCTGACCGAGCGCCAAGCGATTACCGCTGGCCTGCCTCCGGAACTGCTCCGCGACTACGCCGACATGTGGAACGTCGGCTGGGCAATCCATCCCCGGTTCACGAAGTTGATCATCGACGGCGTGATCTATTCGCACGGCGACAGCGGTCGCGGTGGCCAGGACGCTGCCTACTTCCAAGCCAAAGACAACTTCCGCTCAACCGTCATCGGCCACTTTCACAACCAGGCCGGAGTGCGCTGGTGGGCCAATCCGGAGTTCCGTGTCTTCGGTCTTTCCGTCGGATGTGGCATCGATGCCAGTCGGATGCAGTTCGAATACGGCCGCAAGTTCGCTCACAAACCGCTGCTCGGTTGTGGCGTCGTCCTCAACGGCAAACAGGCCTACTTCGAACCGTGGCTGCTCCGCTCACGCTGATTCACCAAACCCGTTTCACTCTCAAGGACCACTGCATGATGATCACATTGACCGTGTTGAAGCCCATTCGGATCGTGCCCAAGAAAACGGCCGCACCGCCCGCCTCGATGATCTACATCGCTGCTGCCTACAGTGAACCCGATCCCGTGGCGAACACGCACGAAGTCATTCGGATCGCGGATGCCTTGCTCGCCGCCGGGTTCACGCCACTGATTCCGCACCTCACGCTGGCATGGCAATTGGTCTCGCCCAAACCTTACGAAACCTGGCTCGAATACGACCGCGAACTCCTGGCTCGCTGTGACGCCGTTCTCCGCGTCCCCGGCTATTCCGTTGGAGCGACTCGTGAAACGCAGTTCGCCGAACGGATGAATCTGCCCGTGATTCGCCCGTGGTCCGCCTCACCGGAAGATTGCGTCGAAGCCGTTCGCGCTTGGCAGGCCGGGCAATGATCTGCGAACGCTGTCAAACGGACTTCGAGTCCGCAGATTCAATCGGCAGCGACTTTGCGCTGTGCCAGGACTGCTGGGAGCGTGAGTGCTCCTGGCAGTGGTGGGCGATGGTCGCTGCCTTGGAATTCAATGAGGACATCCCTGTGATGACCGAACACGATCTGCCACGCATCTATGCGCCGGATGTCGAAGGCGAAAACCCGAAGGACCGTATCGGCCAGACGAAACCGCCACTGCATCTGATCCCACCGGCAGCCGAAGTTCTCGAAGCGGTCGTGATGGGACTCGGCGCTCGCAAGTACGGCGCATTCAACTGGAGGTCGGCCAAGGTGCGGGCCACCGTCTACATCGCCGCCGCGAAACGACATCTCGCCCAGTGGCTCGATGGCGAAAGTAACGATGCCGAGAGCGGTGTCTCGCATCTGGCTCACGCCCGAGCGTGTCTCGGCATCCTGCTCGATGCCCAGGCGACCGGAAACATGGTCGATGATCGACCGCCGCCGGGCGTCGCGACGTCACTGATCACTCAACACACAGGCGAATCGCCAATGGCTCAGGAACCGGGGCAATAATCCCGTGGCAGTCGAAACGGACACGAAGCCCGCCAATCCCCTCGAAGCCGCACGCGACTACGTGCGACGCGGCTGGAGCGTTGTACCCGTCCCGTTCAAACAGAAGCGGCCCGTCCTCAAGGAATGGGAACAACTGCGACTGGCCGAGAACGACCTCGATCAGTACTTCGACCAGCCCGCGAACATCGGCCTGATCCTGGGCGAACCCTCCGGTTGGCTGGTCGATGTAGATCTCGACTGTGTCGAAGCCCGAGCGATTGCCGCGAAGTTCCTGCCACCAACGCAGGCCAAGTCCGGTCGCAGCGGCGCTCCGGAATCCCACTGGTGGTACATCGCTGAAGGGGCGAAGACGGTCCAGCACCGTGATCCCGTCACGAAGCAGATGATCGTGGAGCTGCGATCGTCTGGCGGACAGACCGTCGTCGGGCCGAGCATCCATCCGACCGGCCAACAGTACGATGTGTTGACTGGGGTACCAGCCATCGTTCAGTCCGAGATGCTCACGGCATGTGTCAGGGCATTGGCGGAACGAGTGATCCAACTCCGTCACGCCGATCAACAAGCGGAACCAGTTCGCATTCCGAACACACAAGCGGGTGATCGACATCGCGTCGACTCATCAACCGACATCGAACGCCGTGCCCTGGCCTACCTCGACAAGCTCCCCGCAGCGATCAGCGGCAACGGGGGACACGCGGCAACCTACACAGCCGCCACAGTTCTGGTCCACGGATTCGAGATCGATCCCGACCGGGCATTGTCGTTGCTGCTCGATCACTACAACCCGCGCTGCGAGCCACCGTGGAAGGAGAAAGAACTCCGCCACAAGGTCACCAGCGCCGCGAAGAAGCCTCACAGTCAGCCACGCGGCTGGCTGTTGAATGAATCGCGTGAACCACCGCCCGATCCGGGCATCGACATCTCGGCGCTGGTCGAAAAGGCAAACGGCCCGGCGAAGCCAGCCAAGTCCTCAGTACGAAAGCGCCGCGATCCGACCGCAATCAGTGATCCGGGGCCGGTGCCGGACGAACTGTTGCACATTCCTGGGTTCGTCGATGATGTGATGCAGTACACGCTCAAGTCAGTGAAGTATCCCAACCGTCCCATGTCGTTCATGGGCGCGATTGCTCTGCTGGGAACGCTCACTGGTCGCAAGATTCGCGAGCCGGGAAACGTACGAACCAACGTCCAGATTCTGGGACTGGCGAGTTCTGGTGTCGGAAAAGACGGCCCCCGCAGAGTCAATGCCGCCGTATTGTTAAACGCTGGTGAAGCGCGCAAGTTCGGCGGCAAGTCTTCCAGCGGTGAAGGGATCGAGGATCGATTGGCCCGGCATCCAATTCTGCTCAAGCAGGATGATGAGATCGATACTCTGTTCGAGAATATGCGGGATAACAAGGAAGCCCGTTATCGCAATCAGTTCAGCATGCTGCTGGAGCTTTTCAGTGAAGCGGGAGGGTGGCGACCCGTCCGCGACAAAGCTGGGCAAGAGAGCGACGTGATCTATCAACCCCATCTCGTCCTGTTCGGCACCACGACACCCGGCGAATTCTACGCCTCTTTGTCCGGCAAGATGCTCAATAAAGGTTTGCTGGCTCGACTCATCACGGTCGAAGCCGGTGAACGCAGCAAGCGATTCAAGAAGGCTGTCTGGAACGATCCGCCGCAACACATCGTGGATGCAGCGAAGGCCTGGTCCGACTTCAAGCCTCCCGGCTGGGGCAACGTCAGCGATCAACCGAACGGGCAAGCTGTCCCGCTGATCGTCCCATTCGCCGACGATGCTCAGGATGCACTCGACACGTTCGCTGACGAATGTGATGCCGCTTATCAATTGGCGTCGGAAGCTGGCAGCGAACCGATCATGGCGATCTGGGCACGCGCTGTCGAAAAAGCGACGCAATTGGCTTTGATCTACGCTTGCTCGGTCCACGGAACGAATCCCGTCATCGAACTTCCGGCCGTGACCTGGGCCAGCACGTTTATCCGGCACACGATCCATCGCACGATCTACATGCTCGGTCAGCACTATTACGAGAGCGAATTCGAACAGAAGTGCCAAGCTGTGATGGCAACGCTAACAGCCTGGTGCAGGGTCAATGGCAACATCGGAATGCCGTACCGTGACATCACTCGCAAACATCGCTGGCCGCGTCGTGAACACGAGGCGATCCACGACGCCTTGACGGATCAAGAACTGATCATTTCCGAAATGATCAAAACGGCAGGACGTCCCCGCTTCGTCTACTGGTTAAGAACCGAGACGGACGACCCCGAGTGAGGGCAACATTCGTCCTGGACAGAACCTTTTGTCCAAATCACATGGTCGCGACAGAAGCTGCCTGTAAGGCTTTTGTCCGTGGACAAAAGGGCTTTTTGCCGATGCTCGAATGGACAAAAGATCGGCGTCATAAACCTAAGCGAGGACAAGAGAAAGAGTGTGAGAGTTCTTCACCCCCCCCCTTTTGTCCTTTTGTCCAATACCCACTCTCTCGAACCTACTTGTCCCCCTTTTCCCATGCCCGCGCGCGTATTGGATGGACAAAAGGTCAAAAGGGGGCAGCCCATAACTCATCAGGAACAACGAATGGATCGCAGCTGTTTCGAATGCGACTTTTTTCACTTCGAGGATCATGGTGTCAGAGAACTGACCGAAGCCGATTGGCAGGCTGGGTTCGCTGAAGGCGAATGTCGCATCAATCCTCCAGTGCTGGGACCGGAGATCGAACGCGATGGCGATACCTTTCGATGCTTCGGCGAGTTCCCCAAAGTGTTGAGTAACGACTGGTGCGGTCAGTTCAAGCCTCGCGTCGCATGACGCCAACACATCGCCCACGTTGGCCCAAGTCGCGTTGTAACGTGGAGGTTGGCCAATGGATGCGACTGGGCCAGCGACGCGACACGTGGCGACCAGTGGCGTCGGTCTCCCAAAGCATGGTTCCTTCCCGGCCGAAATCTTCAGTCGATACCACGGGGAACCGTCGCGGGGTATGGCAGACTTTCTTTCCTGTACAGGATTTCCAACTCGCGATGCCGCATGACGTTGTGACGCCTGATGAACTCGAAGTCGGCGTCACGGAACTCCGCGATTCGCTGGGATTCACGGTCCGCCACGTCGCGGAATCGGGCACGCCCATCGTCGTCCGGCGCTATCGCCGGGCGGAAGTGATCCTCGTCCCGCTGGCTGAATGGCGGCGACTCAAGCAACTGGAAATCGAACTCGGCGAACCCGACCCGTTCGACTTCGACGACGAACTCTGATTCCAACCTCCCAAGAGAACCAACCCATGCAGATCGAAACCTGGCACATTGACCGTCCACAGCCGTATGACAAGAACCCGCGTCTCAATGATGACGCGGTCGAAGTCGTGGCCAAGTCGATTCGCGAGTTCGGCTTTCGACAACCAATCGTGGTCGATGAAGACGGCGTCGTCATCATCGGGCACACGCGGTTGAAGGCAGCCAAGTCGCTGGGCCTGAGTGAAGTCCCGGTTCACGTCGCTCGCGGGTTGTCGCCTGAGAAGGTCAAGGCCCTCCGCATCGCAGACAACAAGACTGCCGAGATCGCCGAGTGGAATCTGGAACTGCTGCCAATCGAGCTGGCAGAGTTGCAGGGGATGGACTTCGACCTTGGGATTCTCGGCTTCGATCAGGACGAACTGGCCAAGCTGCTCGATCCCGGCGTGCAGGAAGGGCTGACCGATCCCGACGAGATTCCCGCCCCACCGGATGAGGCGATCACGAAGCCCGGTGACCTGTGGATACTCGGCGAGCACCGGTTGCTCTGCGGCGACAGCAGCAAGCCCGCCGATCTCGACCGGCTGCTGGATGGCCAGCCGATCCACCTCTGCAACACCGACCCGCCGTACAACGTGAAGGTCGAACCAAGATCGAACAACGCGATTGCCGCCGGGCTGTCCTCGTTTCAGGGAACCACGCATCACCAGTCGATGGACGTCGCCCGCCATCCCGAGAAGTCGAAGCCGACGCAGAAGAAGCTGCGGGCCAAGGACCGCCCGCTGGCCAACGACTTCGTGTCGGACGAGGAGTTCGACCGATTGCTCGACGCCTGGTTTGGCAACATTGCCCGTGTGCTGGTGCCGGGCCGGGGGTTTTACATTTGGGGCGGCTATGCCAACTGTGCGAACTACCCGCCGTTCCTGAAGAAGCACGCGTTGTACTTCTCGCAGGCGATCATCTGGGACAAACAACATCCGGTGTTGACCCGTAAAGACAGGATGGGTAGGCGTGTGACGCAAGTCCCGTTTGCGTGGAACCGGCCCACGGTAGTGGCAAAAAACCGGTCAAAACGTTAGTCTACCGATTCTGGAATCCGAGACAAATGTGCATGAAGGAACATTTTTGGTGTCGAACAACAAGAAGAAAGAAAGCCTCGGAGCCGTTACCATTCTCACCGGTGACAGTCGGCTTGTGCTCCCAACGATTCCTCCAGAATCCGTTCAGTGTTGTGTCACGTCACCACCATACTGGGGACTGAGAGATTACGATCATCCCGCACAAATTGGGGCTGAAACTTCGCCAGATCAGTATGTCGACAACCTTGTCACCATCTTTCGCGAAGTGCGTCGAGTGCTCAGAAATGATGGAACCGTGTGGCTGAACGTTGGGGACGGTTACGCTCGCAATGGAGGTGACGGTAATTGCGGACCAAATGCCAAGGTAGGAAATACGAAGAAACTAATCCAAAAGCGAAACTGCAAAGTCCCAGAGGTCTGGGGGCTCAAGGATCGCGACCTGATGGGAATGCCTTGGAGGGTGGCCTTTGCTATGCAAGCGGATGGGTGGATTCTCCGTTCGCGCATTGTTTGGATCAAGAAGGCTGCGATGCCTGAAAGCGTAAAGAATCGCCCAACCAACGCGACGGAAGAAGTGTTTCTGTTCGCGAAGCGCCCGGGATATTACTATGACAGCCAAGGGGTACGAGAAGAATCTGGTGCGAACCTTCGAAACTACTGGCAACTAGGACCTGATACGAGCGGCAACGGACATCCAGCTGCATTTCCCCGAGAACTCGTTCGACGTTGCATTCGCTTGGCCACACGTCCCGGCGATACTGTACTTGATCCATTTGGCGGTTCTGGTACGACGGGTGTTGTTGCCGAAGAAGAAGACCGAAAGGCGATTTTGATTGAACTGAATCCCTCGTACAACGAACTCTCCAAAAAGAGGTTGAAAGAGGTTCGAGGCAAGCTCAAGCCGGCTTAGCGATGCGGACAGTTGGGGGCCTCAACAATCGGATCGTCGTCGTTTGCGACTCTCCAGCGTGCACGATCAATTCTCACAGCAGGAACAAGATCGGAATCTGCTGGAACGACTCGCACGCTTACGGTCTCTCCTTTGTCCGGCACGGGTATTCCGAGAGAATGCGCTATGCGTCGATGTTCTTCATAGTGCCCGAGGATGATTATACCCTCGGATTTCAGTCGCGTCCGTGATCCGCCGTTTCCTCTGATTCTCTTCATATAGTCGTCTTGTTGTCCGAGCGTAGCAATGACTCCGCGGCCGATCCTCTTTTTCTGAGCCACCCGAAAAATCTGGTCTATCCGTTGCTGCCCGCTTGGAAGCGCCATTATTTGATCAACGATTGCTCGAGGGAGTTGCAGAAGGATGTTTGGTGGCAGCAAGAAATCCTTGAACAACCAGTGAATCTTTTCCCGGCCTGCTGCTGTGATGGAGCGTTTCGCGTCTCGATTCCCGCCTGTGCTCAGTATTGCGTCTGTTATCCTTACGACGCCAACATGACACACTGCCAATTCGTCGACTGCCGAAATTACCAAACACAAATGCCCCATCGACTCTGGAGGTATCATCCACCCGCCAACAGATTGA
>JAEUII010000103.1 GCA_016795145.1 Planctomycetaceae bacterium | reverse complement strand
CAGATGCCAGTTGTAATGGCAATGAAGGCAGTCACGGGCAGCAGAGTTTCAATATCCATAGGAATCTCTCAGTCAGCAGGCAGAAGTCTGCAATGAAGACCTTTGAATGGTGCTGTCAAACTTTGATATCAACGATCTTCTTGATCACAACGGCACCAATGATCTGTGCCACAATTGCGGCAGTGATCATCTGGCGGCCAATTTCTCGATTGAACAGAAGCATCACGTAGTCAGGGTTCAGATAGTACACGGCAAAGAACAGTGCGATCGGCAGACCCATCAACACGACACCGCTGATTCGGCCTTCGCCGGTCAGAGCCTTGACCTGGCCAAGGATCTTGAATCGTTCACGAACGATGTAGCTGATCTTGTTCAGAATCTCAGCGAGGTCACCACCGGCCTGACGCTGAATGGAAACGGCTGTTACGAAGAACTGAAGGTCCATGTTCGGAATTCGAGTCAGCATGTTTCTCAAAGCCTGCTCGATTGGAATCCCCAGGTTCTGCTCGTCATAGACGATTCGGAACTCGACGGAGATCGGCGCTGGCATTTCACTGGCAACAACATTCAGACCTGATGCAAGACTGTGTCCGGAACGCAGAGCACGCGACATCAGTTCCAGAGCATCCGGCAGCTGCTTTTCAAAACGACCAAGGCGACTTTTGCGACGCCACATCATCCACAACCAGGGCAGTCCGAATCCCATAATTCCGGCGACAGGCACAAGTGGGCCAGGTGCATGAGCAATGACGGCCACGAGTCCAAACAGAGCCGCAAGTCCTCCGCACAGAAGCAGAAAATGTTCGATCTTCAGAGGTGAATCGGCCTGACGAAAGAACATCGGCAGGTTTTCAAACCGCTGAACGATTCCGCCCAGCATCCCCTGAGCCGTTGTCATCCCGTCTCGCAGAATGCTCTCGGCAGCCTCCTTGTTGCCCTTCGCTCCGTTCCCGGTAAATGCAGCGAGGCGTGCTTCGAGGTCAGAATCGGATCGCCCCTTAAAGGCAAATCCAACGCCAAACACCAGCGCGAGAACGCCGACGAAGGCGGAGATCATGACAATAATTGTGGGATCCATGGTCTGTATCCTTGAGAAGCAATGACATCAACTTTGGTTTTCGGTGATCCTGAAAACTCAAACCTGCATCACGGCGTTCGCATGATTCGCTGACTAAAGAGACCGTTTGGCAGTCGTACGCCACCGGCTTCCAGATGTTCAATGCACTTCGGACGAACACCGGTTGATTCGAAGTGGCCGAATGCCTTGCCCTGTTCGTTAATGCCGTCCTGAACGAAACGGAAAATGTCCTGCATGACGATCGTCTCACCTTCCATGCCGACGACCTCCGTGATGTAAGTCACTTTTCGGGGACCACCCTGCAGTCGGTTGGCCTGAATGATCAGCTGAACCGCGGACGCGATCTGCTTTCGAACGGCAGACAACGGAAGGTCACATCCGCTCATGTTGACCAGTGTTTCAATTCGCGAGATCGCGTCACGAGGATTGTTTGCGTGCACGGTGGTCAGCGATCCGTCGTGACCGGTGTTCATGGCCTGAAGCATGTCCAGGGTCTCGCCACCTCGACACTCGCCGATGATGATTCGGTCAGGACGCATTCGGAGAGCGTTCTTCACCAGGTCCGTCGCAGTGACTCTCCCCTTGCCTTCAATGTTCGGTGGTCGAGTTTCCAGACGCAGAACGTGCTCCTGCTGCAGCTGAAGTTCCGCCGCGTCTTCAATCGTGATGACTCGATTCTCGTTGGAAATGAAGCTGGACAGAGTATTCAGCAGTGTCGTCTTACCGGAACCCGTACCTCCGCTGATGACCATGTTCAGTCGAGCCTTCATAGCTCCTTCCAGGAACATCACCATCTCAGGTGTGAATGCTCCAAATTTCAGCAGGTCTTCCAAAGTCAGCGGATTCGAACCGAATCGTCGAATGGTCAGAGACGGTCCGTCGAGAGCCAAAGGAGGAATGATGGCATTCAATCGTGAGCCGTCCGGAAGTCGGGCGTCCACCATCGGCGATGTTTCATCGATTCGACGACCGACGCGTGACACGATTCGGTCCAGAATCTGAAGCAGGTGATCGTTGTCGCGGAACGTCACGTCGGACTTCTGAATGCGTCCGCTCTTTTCAATGAAGACGTTCTTCGGACCGTTAATCATGATGTCCGCGACGCCTTCTTCCTTCAGAAGAAGTTCCAGCGGACCAAACCCGAATGCCTCGTCGAGAACTTCTTCGACAAGTCGTTCACGCTCGGATCGGTTGAGCAGCGGGTTTTCTGTGTCGCAGAGATGTTCCACAACGACGCGAATTTCACGTCGAAGTGAATCGCCTTCAAGCTCCGAAACGCGTGTCAGGTCCAGCTTCTCAACAAGCTTTCCATGGATGTGAGACTTCAGTGCCTCAAAGTCACTGGTGTTCTGACGTGATGTTTTCATCGGGGCGATCATTCGAAACTCCGAATTCCACTGAACAGATGCATCAAGGGGAAAAACGACAACAACCCGAGATTGGTCCTCTCTGGAAAATAGGTCACGAAAAGCGGTCGTGCTGGAAGGATCGGAACGAAATGTTGCGAAGAGTCAGCAGCTGAGGCGATTTGGGGCGTTCGCGGAAATCCCACGGGGGTTAATTGGCATCAAGTGTGTTTCGGGCCGACAGCATCTGGTGTCAGGCCTGCGGTGAGCCCAGAATTTCGCCCTTCTCAAACGCCCGCGGCGGCGTGAGAACGCTCACAATTTGCATAACCCGCAACGGAATACGGTCACCCTGGGGAGAATTCGGGGAATAGGCGGATTTTTGGGGACAATTGTCCCTTTTCCCTTTGTGAGGTTCTACCGGATCTCACGTCTTTGACGGTTCATCGGATCAGAGCAGCATCGAGCAAAGATCTACCAGGGTCCGAAGGCCGGAAAAGCCAAGAGGCTCCTTCCAAGGGGAAACAACCGCCTGAAAAGGTTGGGGGACCGCCCTAGAAGGAGCCCTCGCTTTTTGTGGAGGACGTCAGACGGTCAAAATTCCCACAGACTTCCGGCAGCGAAGTGATTCAAGGGAATGTTCCCCATCCCTACAGGCCAAATGATCATTACAACCGGATCGTTGTGATGTCCAAAATCCGCTTCGCGAGTTCAGCAATCGTTCGCTCCGGCTGAAGCAGTACGGGGTGGTGCAGCGTGAGAAGACGATTCGCAAAATCTTCGGCGCAGGAGAGTTCCCCCGCTGCCCGATATCGCGATCGGGCATGAATCCGATGAAGAGCTGAAAAGCCAGGGCTCAGGACAATCGATGCGGTATGGTACGCATCCACCAGCGACTGCTTCACTTCTGCCGAAGGCGAGGTTTGCAGCAGAAAGGGAAGCTTGTAGTACGCTGGAGTTTCTTTGCCAGAGCTCTGTGCACCTTCTGAAATCACAACAGGCGTGATGACTGCGTTTTGTGAAAACTGCCCGATAAGATTCTGTACACTGGCAGCTCGAATCTGATTTCGATTCGGCAGTCGTTTGAGTTGCGGAAGCAGAACGGCGGCCTGCATCTCTGAGAGCGGATACGCGTCATTACCTCGTTGTGTATGAAGTTGCAGTCGCTGCGTCAGTTCGGGGCGACTGGTTACGATCGCTCCTCCACGTCCCGCGCTTAGAAGTTTGCTGCCACCGAAGCTCAGGATGCCTGCGTCACCCCATGTTCCCGCCATTCGTCCGTCAACAATGGCCCCTGGGTTCTGGCACGCATCTTCAATCACAGGAATGCCGCGTGCCTGAGCCAGTTGCATCAGGTCCCGCATCGGGGCGTGAAACCCGTGAAGGTGGGACACGACAATCGCTCGAGTCGCCGGGGACAACGCAGCTTCAAGCTTCGTGAGGTCGATGACCGGTGTGTCATGAGTCACATCCACCAGGACAGGCAACGCACCCAGTGCCAGCACGTTGACAAAGTTGGCCTTGAAGTCATACGCGCTAAGAATCACTTCGTCGCTGGAACTGACTCCGCAGGCTCTGAGCGCAAGTTCGACGGCGGCTGTGCCACTGCAGGTCAAATGGCAATGCGCGACGGAATGAAATTCAGAAAGAGCCCGGGAAAGAGCCTGGCAATGAGGGCCATGGTAGCGTCCCCACGACCCATCACTCGCCATTGCAAAAAGAGCGTCACGAACGTCCTCATCCAGGCAGGGCCATTCGGGATTGAAGTTGAATTCCGAATCAATCATGGATGACAGTTCGTGGCCGGAAGGCGGGATTAGCCATTTGGTGGCAGCAGACTGGGGCCTTTGCCCACCGTTTTTTCGTAACCACTGCCCGTCTTGACGTACTTCGTGAAGCCTCGCTTCGCCAGGTTGCGATCACTCATCGCCTGCTTTGATTTCAGCGGCGACCACGTGCCAGCCACAAACGGTGCGCACAGGAGTCTGCGGACCGGTTCGCCAGTGACGGGGTGCTTCGTCAGCGGCTTGTCATGAATGCTCTGTTCCACTTCGAAGACTTCACCAACGGCCTCATCATCGTCTTCAGAGAGAATTACGCCATACACGTAAGTAGGCATCGTAATCGTCCGGTTCAATGAAATGGAGTTTTGGAAATCCTGGAACGCCACTTGGTTATCGGAATGGAAACCCCGATGTTTGCGGGAACACCGGGGCGAGGTAGTGGATCTTGCCAAAGATCCCCGAGTCGCAGCACCTTCACCAGGGTCCACCACCCCAAATTCAAATCTCGACGAAGCACTACTTTGCGTTCGCGGCAGCAGCGGCGGCTTTCGCAGCTTCTTCCTGTGCCTTTGACAGATCTGGATTCGGCGTTGCATCCACTTCAATGTCGCCCCGAATCCACTTGACCGCTTCTGTGATGGACTTCAGATATCGCTCGTCGCTCCATGAAGTCTCATTGTGACCAAGATTGTTGAAGTAGACTTTGCCTTCGCCGTACTTCTTGATCCATGACACAGGAACGTGGTACGGCATTGATGGCTTGCATCGCGACATGTCGAGGCTCATCAGGACTCGAACCTTTTCCGGCTGCCAGTTCTTGTACTGGTAGATTTCATCACGGATCTGAAACTCGGGGCCGAAAGACGCCATCAGAGGATTTGCCGGATCGTGAACCTTGATCGTGACCGTGTCACCAGCATTCCATGGGTGACCGTTGAAGGTTCCGCCAACCATGTCCCAGTACGGCTGATAGTCGCCGTAGGTGTCTGCCGCGGAGTGGAACCCCAGAAATCCGTGTCCCTTGGTCGTTAGCCATTCCTTGAAGAAATAGTCCTTGTCCGCATCCGCAATCGGCAGTGCGCCGGTGGTGTAGAACATCACGATGTCGTAGTTCTTCAGATTGTCTTTGGTGAAGTCAGCTGCGACGTCCTGAGTGCAATCCACCTTGAAAAGACCAGTCTTCTCGCCCAGCTGAATCATGGCAATTTCAGAAACTGCCAGCTTCTTTTCTCCGTCCGGACGACGAACACTGCCGTGAACAAATCCCGCGCTTTGAGTCACCATCAGGACGCGAGAAGGTTTGGGTTCCGTAGCGGATGCGGTTGTGCAAAGGCTGAGTGCCAGAAGCCCGCATAGCAGAGGGCGAAGGAGTCGCATGAGTTGCTCCATGTTCCATTGATAAGGTGGGAAGATTGAGGACGGAGGACTTCCGATGAGTCGGTTTGGCCTATTGTGAGTCCCATGGCTTCCGATTTCCAGCAGCAGTGGCTATCCGGAGGTTCCGGAATCCCCGGCAGCCTGTCGAATGCTGGATGAAATGCCGATTTGTGTGGTTTCGGAAACAAGTGACGCAAAAAACGCGTATTTCACGCGTTCTTGTTATTTTCTGTAATCAGAAAAGTCGCCGAAACCCATTGATATTACCCAGTATCCCGCGACAATACGGCCGGAGAGTTTTTCGTGATTGCGACGACCTGCATTTGACGGATCGAACTCTCTGTTGAAACGAATTTGCTTCTTGACGATTTGGACGTCGTGGGGAATGGTTGTGGTAACTGCCCCCTGAGTCCGCATCGAGTCGATTAGACCGACAATGTCAGGTAAGAGTTCAGACAGAGTACACCGAGTTGAAGGAAGGAATTGAAATGAAGAGTCTTGCAAAGCTGGTGGCAATGTTCAGCCTGCTCGTCGTAGGCTTCGTTCAGGCTCAGGAAGCGGCTCCAATGCCGGTCCCGGAGCATGGTAACTTTGTAGAAGCAGCTCCAATCGCTCTCTACACCAACGTGAAGTACAAGGACTGTGACGAAATGTCACCTTGTGCTCAGCCAAAGATCATCGCTGTGAAGGATCCATGTGCGTGCTACGACCCATGCAGCTGCTGTGGTCCAAAGTGCGTTTACATCCAGATCTGTGTTCCAACCTGCGGTTGCGAACTGATCTCCTGCAAGCGAAACGGCGACCGTATTCGTTACGACTACGGCAAGTACGCTGTTGACGTTCGCGTGAAGAAGGACCACATCGAAGTCGACTACCAGGACTAGTGTGATCCGGTTTCGAAGCCATTCGAACCATCAAAACTCAAAGGAGCGGCATTCACTGCCGCTCCTTTTTTTGCGCGCAGTGTTGAGCGATTGTCCTCAGTCGCGTCTCTTCTCCGGGCCCCGTTACAGCCACTGGTCTTTCTGTTTCGCGGGAGGATTGCTGTTAACTCACGATGGCGATATCGGGTAGAACTGTATCGAAAGCATGAACGATCTCTCCCTGGAACGCTGTCATCATGGCTGAGTCTTCCGCATCATCTCCGAACATCCTCTTCTTCGACGGTGTGTGCGGCTTTTGTAATCACACTGTGAACTGGATCCTCTTGCGAGACCGATCGCATCGCATCCAGTTTGCGCCTCTGCAGGGATCGACGGCCGAGAAGTTTGTTCCGGCCGACCTTCGACAGAATCTCTCGACACTCGTGTTTCATACACCAAGCGGCGATTTCACCCGGACCGCGGCAGTCTGTCGTATTCTGATGACGCTCGGCGGAATCTGGTGGCTGCTGGGTGCAGTTCTGTGGCTGATCCCGTTCCCACTGCGCGATTTGGGTTACCGCTTCATTGCCAAAATTCGCTACCGCTTGTTTGGTAAGCACGAATCGTGTCGAATCCCGACTGCCGATGAACGATCGCGTTTCCTGAACTAAATCCTTCCGCGAAATCGCACGGCAACACCAACCACACTGCATCCATTTTCCTCCCACGGATCCGTGTCCATGTTCGACCTCAGTGGAAAAGTTGCCGTTATCTCCGGAGCGGCTCAGGGCCTTGGCCGAGCCACATCACTTGCGGTGGCTCAGCATGGAGCTGACGTTGTTCTGATCGACCGCAACAGAGACGGGGCGGAAAAAACGGCGGCAGATATTCGAGCACTGGGACGTCGGGCCAGCGTGGCTCAGTGTGACGTGTCAGATCCGGCGGCGATTGCGGAACTCTTCACGCAGGTGGATCGTGATTTTGGGCGAGTTGACTTCCTGGGGAACATTGCAGGGGACGGCATCCTGTCGCGTCCTGAAGACCTCACGATTTCAGACCTGCAGAAGGTCCTGCAGAATCTTGTCGTTGGTCGATTCGCAATGTGTCAGGAGGCAGCTCGCCGAATGCTGGCACAGGGCAAAGGTTCCATTATGAATATCGGGTCTCTGGCAAGCAGCACGGCTCTTGGTCGCGGCCATATTGCTTACAGCATGGCCATGGGCGCTGTGATCCAGATGACTCGTGAACTGAGCACGGAGTGGTCGCACCGGGGAGTCCGGGTCAACTGCGTCACTCCGGCGCAGGTCGTGAACCCCAGTCTGCAGGCGAGAATGGCAGACGACCCGACTCTCGAAGGACGATTCCTGCGAGGCATTCCGGCGGGACGTCTTGGGCAGCCTAACGACATCATGGGACTTGCCGTGCTCCTCGCGTCCGATGAATCTGCCTGGATCACAGGTGCCATCATTCCTCTGGACGGTGGCAACATGGCGATGAATGCCGGCGGAACGGCCGGGCATCTACTGGAACGAGTACAGACATTCGCCGGCAAATAGACGGCTGCCTCGAACGTCGAACAACTTCTTAGCGAGCACTGACGGGGCCAAGTCTCATCTGACGTGCGAGTTCATCGAACATCGCATCCAGAACAAGGCGCACGGGGGAATTCGATTCGATCTGTCTGGCTGCGGAGATGATGCGTTCGAGCAGGCCGGACAGCAGGTCCATCCCGCAACGGACTCCCAGTTTCTGATGCAGAGCGTCCGAAAAATCTCCGGACATCAGCCGTCGCATGCGGTCATTCAAAACGCCGGCAAGAAATCGCAGAAGCCATTGGGCATTCTGACGCTGCTCTTCGGTTGAGTTCGAGATTCGCTCCAGTTCGTCGGCCACCTGTTTGGAAACTTCCAGCGGCCTCATCTGTTCAAACTGACTGAACTCGGAGGCGACCAGTTCACGGAGTTTTCGAAGGTCCGGATTCAGCAACTGTTGAGCCAGCGTCAGGCTGCCTTCGGACATGCCAGCGATCGCTTTCGCTTCCTGCGGATCTTCGACCAGTCCTTCTGACTGCAGGAGATCCTGAACGTCCTTCTCCGGAAGCGGGAAGAATCGAATCAGCTGGCATCGAGAGCGAATCGTCGGAAGCAGGGAATCCGGATCATCGCACGTCAGCAGGATCAGCGCTTTCGCGGGCGGCTCTTCCAGTGTCTTCAACAGCGCATTCGCACCATCGGCATTCATGCGGTGAGCATCATTGATGATCGCGACTCGCCGAGTGGAAGCCTGAGGTGCCATGGACAACTCGAAGCAGAGTCCTTCTCGTCCGCGTTTGTCTGTGTCGCCTGCAATCAGCGCGATCGGGATTTCTGTTTTGCCGGCGGGCAGGCCAATCTCAATGTAGTCGGGCCACGTGCCTGCGGAAAAACTGAGACAGGATCGGCACTGGCCGCAGGCATCCAGTTCACCTTCCGGACATTCACGGCAAAAAATCGACTGAGCGATCAGGCGAGCAAAGCGACGTTTTCCGATCCCGTCGCGCCCGGCCAGGATGTACGCGTGAGACAGTCGGCCATTCTGGAGCGAACGAGCAAACAGGGCTCGCTGTTCCTGATGTCCTTTCAAAGACTGCCACGCGGATGTCATCAGTAAGTTCGCCAGAAAGGAGCTGAGGAGCAACGAGGGTGAATCTCATTGCTCCGGATTGTTCCACAGAAAAGTGCTCAGGCATTATTGAGGAACTTCTCAATGGCATCCAGTCCCCGCACCAGCTGAGTCATCGCAGCTGCGAAACTCAGGCGGACATAGCCAGGTGCCCCGAATGCGTCGCCGCTGACGAGTGCCACGTGAGCACGTTCCAGAAGTGCGGTGCAGAAATCCGTCGCGTTCGAAACCGGTGCGCCGCCGCCAACAGGTTTTCCAAAGTAGCTGCTGACATTGAAGAACACGTAAAACGCGCCACCTGGTTCAGCAAAGGTCAGACCTGGAATCGCACGCAGTCGCTTCACAACATAATCACGGCGAGCAGCAAACTCCTTGCACATCTCTGCGACACATTCCTGAGGCCCCTTCAGAGCCGCAAGTGCTGCATACTGTGAAACGCTGCAGGGATTGGATGTCTGCTGACTCTGCAGTTTGTTGATCGCCGCGCTGACATTGTCTGGTGCAAGCGTCCAGCCGATTCGCCAGCCGGTCATTGCATAGGCTTTGCTCACACCGTTCACAATCACAGTTCGCTTCTTCACTTCTTCGCCAAATGAAGCGAACGATCGGAACGTGTGACCGCTGTAGATCAGCTTGTCGTAGATTTCATCAGACAGAACGATGATGTCTTTCTCCACGGCAACCTTCGCGAGTGCTTCCAGTTGATCGACCGGATAAACACCACCCGTTGGGTTGCTCGGGCTGTTCAGCATCATCAGCCGAGTCTTCGGGGTAATGGCCTTGCGAAACTGCTCAGCGGACAGACAGAAGCCGTCCTTCTCATGAGTTTCCACCAGCACCGGCTTTGCACCCACGAGTTCAACGAGGGCCGAGTAGCTGACCCAGTACGGCGTTGGAATGATGACTTCATCACCTGGCTCACAACAGGCCACCAGCACGTTGTGAAGACAGTGCTTGGCACCATTGGAAATCGTGACTTCTGATGGCTTGTATGCGACACCATGATCGCGAAGGAACGCGTCGCAGACAGCCTGCTTGAGTTCCTGAATTCCCGTCGCCGCAGTGTACCGGGTATGGCCGGCATCCATGGCCGTCTTCGCGGCATCGCGAATGTGCTGTGGCGTGATGAAGTCCGGTTCACCAACGGTGAACTCCAGAACGTCAATGCCTTTGCTTCGCAGTTCGCGGGCCTTTGCAGCAGCAGCCAGAGTTTCCGAGGGCTTCAACTGATTCACAAGTGCCGAAGTATGCATGGGACTCATTCAACTGGTGAAAACTGAAATTCAACCACTCAGCCTGAGGTGTTCAAAGCCGTTTTGCAGTCCTTTGCCCTTTCCGGCGATCCTCGCGGTGCAGAGACACGGCGAGAGTTTACAGAGATCGCCACGCCTTCCGAATTCGCACCCTCGGGAGTCCGGAGATTCCAGGCCCTGAGACCCTTTTCACGACCGCTGAGTTCGAAATTCCGGCAGCGGATACTCAGAAATCGGGATGGTCTGTGCCTGTTCGGCCAGTTCCTGCAGCCGCTTCCAGCCCCGCGTGATCAGCGTCGACCGCTCGCGGACGAAATCCTCATCGAACAGCCGCCGATCAAAGTCGCCTTCCACTGCAACTGGTTCAAAGGACTCATCATCGATGAACTGTGCATTCACCGGGCAACATCGCAAATGGCGTTCGGGGGCTGTCAACAACTGTCGAGCCGACAATTCGCCGATGACGAAGCGAAGATAGAGGTCGCTGTCCCGAATGGACTCGACCTCATCCCCACAGACTTCGCAGAGGTAACCCTGTTCGCAGCGAGCCATGTCGGCGACGATCTCTGATACTCAGGTTCCCAGAATTCTCTTTCGCAGAGTCGTCAGTAGGTTCACGGCATGACCGATGTCTGCCTTCTGACGCTCACGATCCTGAGGAATCTCACGCTCGATAGTGAGCGGGCCTGTGTAGCCAATGTCCTTCAGAGTTCGCAGGTAGGTTTCCATGCCGACGTCGCCGTCACCCAGCGGAACTTCCTGCCCCCACGCGGTTCCTCGAACATCAGGGGCAGCCCACTTTGCGTCTTTGCAATGGATGCTTCGAACGTACTTGCCCACCTTCTTTAGCGCGTCGATCGGTTCGCCTGTGCCGTACAGAATCATGTTGGCCGGGTCAAAGTTGATGTACAGATTCGGTCGCTGAACATCGGCGATGAAGTGCAGCAGGTGTTCTGCCGATTCCTGACCGGTTTCCAGATGCAGCTTCTGACCATTCGCAGCCACATGATCCAGAAGATCACGAGTCGTCGCGATCAGATCTTTGTAGCTGGCACTATTGGTATCGTGAGGAACAAAGCCAATGTGCAGAGCGACGGTGTCGCAGTTCAGCAACTTTGTGAAGTCACTGATCTCTTTCATTTCCTTCACGCGGGCCGCTCGTGTTTCTTCTGGCACAAGTCCCACTGTTTTGGCAGTGGTTGCAATGTCTGCATAGCTTTCGCCTTCGAAGCCACCGAAGACTGCGGTAATGGTGATGCCCGCTTTGCTGCATCGGCTGAGGAAGTCAGCGGCTGCTTTTGGATTTCGCGTTCCCGCATGTGGTGCGTGAACCTGAATGGTTGGCACACCCAGTTCCTGGGCAACTTCCAGGTGAACGCCCAGCCCGGCATCGATGGATGCAAATACGCCAATTGGCCATGTCGACATGATTCGGTTGCTCCCGCGAAATTTCGAATGGACCCGTCACGATCAATCACTCAGTTTCCGAGCGACTTTTCGGGTCAGGCATCTTTGACCGCACATGTTGGCGATCGCTCCATGGCTCCGCAACTGTGCTGAGCCATTCTGTTGCATGGAACCGGTATTCCGTCAGCTGTCGCACTTACGAACCATACGGTTCTTTTCATCAACCAGCACAATCTTCGGCTGGTGCCTCTGACGTTCTTCTTCGGTGTACTGAGCATAGCTGCAGATAATGACGAGGTCACCAACCTGCACGAGTCGCGCGGCTGCACCGTTGAGGCAGATCACGCCCGATCCGCGTTCACCGGGAATCGCATACGTCGTCAGGCGGTTCCCGTTGTTGATGTCGTACACATCCACACTCTCCCATTCCACAATGTCCGTTGCTTCCATCAGCAGCGGATCAATCGTCACGCTGCCTTCGTAATGAAGACTGGCGTCCGTGACAGTTGCACGATGGATTTTGGATTTGAGAAGTGTGCGTTTCATGAATCGTCTTCAACAACAAGTCTGCCACCAGGGAGCAGATCAGAAATCGTTCTGGAACAACGGGCTCAACAAAACAACTATCAGGCTCGCAGAGTTGCTGAGAGTTTCTGTTGGCAGCTTGCGATAATCGTTTGAACGGCAGCGTCCACTTCATCGGTCGTCAGCGTTCGATCCGGTGCCATGAATCGGCAGGTGATGACGTAAGACTTTCGGTCCGCCTCGATCTGCTTTCCACGATACTGACCGCTGAACGATGTTCCGGCCAGAAGTGTTCCAGCGCTCTGAGAAACGACGGATGCCAGTTCGGCCCATGAAACCGACTCCGGCAGGACGAAGTTCAGGTCTCGCGAAATGGATGGGAATCGCGGCAGAGGCGTGTAGCCTCGATGAGACTGATACAGCGATTCCAGCAACGGCAATCGAAGTTCCGCCACACAGACCGCATCCTGCAGGTCGCTGGCATCGAGCAGTTCGCGGCTGAGTTCTCCGATCCAGCCCAGCAGCTGGCCATTGAGTCGCACTTCCGCCCCGCGCCCTGCAAGAAACTCCGGACGGTCACATGGCTGAGTCGTCAATGTGGCGGCAGGTGCCAGTCGCTGAGCGACGGATTCGACAAGTCCAAGAGTTTGTGCAAACGATCGGCCTGTCACGAGTCCCACGGACAGTGGTTCTGCGTCTGCCTCGCACTTGCCTTCGCCAGCAGAAAGGTAAACACGTGCGATCTCGAACAACTCGGCATTCATCGAACCATGTCGTTCGTTCTGCCGTCGACACTGAAGCAGACTTGGAATCAGGCTTTGACGCAGCTGATTCTCGTGGCTTCGGCTTGAGTGCGACACCGCGACAGTCGCAGTTTCCCCTGAGGGACAAAACTGCTTTCGCTGAGCTTCACTGACAAACGACAACGTCAGTGCTTCATACAGTCCGGCCGAAGTCAGCTGCGTTCGAACGGACTCCAGGACCCGCTCACGCAGTGTTTTGGATGTCGCCACCACCGGCAATGGAGCATTCGTCGGGATATGCTCGTAGCCATGAATGCGTGCGACTTCTTCGATCAGATCACACTCACGAAGCAGGTCCGGTCGCCAGCTTGGCGGTTCAAAAGTTGCCTGCTCGGCCGACTGGCTGATCTTCTTCAGGCCGAGTCGTTCGAGGATATCGACGCAGTCTGATGGCGGAATCTCGATGCCCAGCAGTCGTGTGACGCGAGCGAATCGCAGTGTGACAGGCTCGCGAGTTTCCGGAGCGGGTGTTCCCGCTGTCACAGATCCGGCGAGCAGGGTTCCGCCGGCGACCTTCAGAATCAATTCACAACATCGTCGCGACGCCCAGTCGAGCCATCGTCGATCGACTCGCCGTTCGAAGCGATACGATGACGGGCTATGCAGCTTCAGCGTTCTCGCTGTGGCTCGAACGCTGAGTGATGAAAACGATGCGGCTTCGATCAGCACGTTGACGGTCGACGTTGAGATCTCTGTCTCAAGTCCACCCATCACGCCTGCGACCGCGACGGCGCGCTTTCCATCGGCAATCACGCAGGCTCCGGCCGGTAGTTCGTAATCCTTCTGGTCGATGGCGCGGATTTTTTCACCGGCAGCAGCTTTTCGAACAACGATCCGATGTCCTGCGAGCTTGTCGTAGTCGAATGCATGCAGCGGCTGACCGCATTCCATCATCACATAGTTCGTCACGTCGACCACATTGTTGACGGAGTTGATCCCGACAGCCGCCAGTCGATCCTTGAGCCATGCCGGACTTGGCCCGATCTTCACTCCGCGAATGACACGAGCATGATACTCGTGACACAAATCCGGGCACTCAATCCCGACCGATGTCGCGCTGGAAGCCGGCTCACTGCCTTCTGTGACCTTCGCCGCTGGAATGGTGAGGGGCGTGCGGTAAAGGACCGATGTCTCTCTGGCAATTCCGATATGTCCCAGGCAGTCCGGACGATTGCTGGTGACTTCCAGGTCGATCGCGATATCCGGCTGTGTGAGTCCTTCGCTCACGCCATGGAATTCTTCCAGGTTCAAACCTGCCATGGTGAGACGCGAGGAGAGCTCTTCAGTCGACGATGGCAGTGCCACATATTCGGCCAGCCAGCTGCGGGATACGATCATGATGAGGTCAATCAGAAAACACGAATTGGCCAGAAGAGCAGCACTTGACCTTCGAAGATCAGGCTGGCACTTTGACACCAGGAATCAGAAAACGAGCGGAGAAGTGTAACCAAAAGGCTCACCGCAGAAAACACGTTCCCGGGACGGTTCGGGACAATCTCACCCAGCGCTGGCAACGCAGCTTGTGCCAATCACAAAGTTCTGCAGCAGCTGCATTCCGGCTGCCTGGCTTTTCTCCGGGTGGAACTGAGTGGCCATGACGTTGCCTCGAGCCACAACGGAAACAAAGGGGCGTCCATAGTCCGTTGTTGCGGCCACCCAGGAATTGTCACTGGGGACGCAGTGATAACTGTGGACGAAGTAGAACCAGGGTCGATCCGGCAGGTCACGCAGCAGGATCGGTTCGGGCGTCATTTGCACGTTCAGTTGATTCCAGCCCATGTGCGGAATCTTGTATTCAGAAGGAAGTTCGAACCGACGCACCACGCCCGGAATTATTCCCAGACCTTCGTGCTCACCATCTTCCAGCGACTGTTCGAACAGCATCTGCAGACCAAGGCAGATGCCAAGAAACGGGCGGTCCGCCTCAATGTGTTCCCGGATCGCGGTTGTCAGATCGTGCCGCTTCAGTGCCGAAATCGCATCACAAAACGCGCCAACGCCAGGAAGAACAACGCGTTCCGCTTTCGGAATCTCTCGGGGATCGGACGAGATGACTGCTTCTTCGCCGATGTGCTCAAACGCCTTTTGAACACTGCGAAGATTCCCCATGCCATAGTCAATGATCAGCGTCGTCATGCGAAGCCCATTTGTCGCAGAGAAAGAAACGGAGCCAGACATCAGCAGTGCTGAGACAACGAAACGTCGCCGCGAGTTCACCGACGCCAGCGTAATGCAGTTCCTGGTCTCGTGCGGAAGAACTTAGAGATTGAAATCAAACTTGTTGTCGGCTGTCTCACTCACTGTGCGACGCACTTCCGTGTCCGGGACAACAACAGGAGCCCCGTTGCCTGACATCACACCCACCACGTAACTGCCAACTGGGATGCCCGCGTATTCTGCGGTGAAATACAGCTCGTAGTTCCCCTGTGCGTCCGTTGTTCCGGTTGCGGAATACGTTGGCTCATCCGGCCCTCGCGGCACTGACGGATCGCACTCGAAGCTGATTCGGGCATTGGCCAGCGGCTGCCCCCCCTGCTTGACGACCCCGTAGACTCGATAAAGCGCAGGACCTTCGTATGGCGTGTAATTCATGTACGATGTGATTCCGTAGATCAGCAGAAGCACGATCGCCACACCTGGGCCAAGTCGTGTCTTCAGAAACGTCATCATCGCTGCCCGTTCTTCAGCGTTCTTGACGTCGTTTTGGTTCACTGACGGGGCTGATGCGGATTCACGCTTTTGCTGGTACGCCCTGGACAGCGCGTCGGCAGCCGAACCGGATGTCTCGTATGTTGAGGCAGCAGGCTTTGAAACCTCACCGGACTTCTTGCCTTTGTCCTTGTCCTTCTTCTTTGTTGCTTCGAAATCCCGCATTAGCTCCGCAACAGAAGGTTTGCGTTCCGGCGCGGCAGAACCGTAGGGAGTTGACGATGGTTTGGAACCGGAAGAAGAAAGGTAATCTGCAGGATCAAACTCCGTACTGGCGGACGGCACTTCCGGAGTGAGCTCAATGGGCATGTCCACGGACATGTCGACTGGCAGATCCGGTGACGCTGCCGACTCGTCCGCTGCATCCGCTTCGTCGCTGGATGGCTGAGGTACCAGGAACTCTGTTTTGCACTTCGGGCACTTGCCTTTGGTCCCGGCCTTCTCGTCCTTGATCTTCAGTACCGATTCACATCCGCTGCAGGTGTATCGAATCGTCATGGACTTTACTCAGGAGACAGGATGCAAAAAGGACTAACGAGCCGCTTTCGATAGCCACCGATGTTACCGCCCGGCGACTTGAAAGCACAGTTTCAAACAGCACAGAGACAGCGCAAAAAAGACGCCAGGCCGCTCAAGGCGGCCTGGCATCAGGATCTTAGCCAATGGCATCAGAAGGTTGCTGGTACACCACCGGAAATATTTCCAAGGGCCTGCCAGATCTGAAGGCTGATTGACTTACTGACGGATCGCGAAGAGCCGTCTGCCAGTGCGACCATGCACAGGTCACCGTGAGCAGACCCGGCGAAACCGTAGAACTTCTGCTTGTTCGGGCCGTCGAGGGTTGAAAACATGGAAGCTGCACCGCCCCATGCCCAGCCGTCGTTAGCGACCTGATCGAAGTTGTTTGGGATGCGAATCTTCAAGCCTTCGAATCGTTCAGCTTCGGAGATGATAATCGTCTGCGAAGTGCCGTCCTTGATGTCGGCCATGCGAACGGAGCTATTTGCGTACAGCATACCAAGGTTGTTGCCAATCTGGTTGAAGTTGTTCGCAGGAGTTCGAACCTGATTGTTGTAGAACGCAATCTGATCCGGAGACAGGTCGTACGGCGATCGAGTCAGTGGATTGAAGACAACGCCTGACCCTGCACAGCCAGCGTAGTCGTTTCCGCCACCACGGATCCCGGTGGAGAGCTTACGAGGAGCATCGGTGTCAAGAAACTTGTTAAATGAGAAGCTCTTCACATCCACCTTGCCTCGGCGTGATGGACAGTAGAAGCCAGGGATTTCCGCCTGAGCAGGTGCGTAGCCAATTCGCTGCCAGATCAGATTCTGGGAGTTGTCATACTGGATCTCCGCGTTTCCATAGACGTTGAAGTCTGTTCGCCACATGTCGGCGACATTGCCCTGTTCCACGTATGGCAGGATATGAAACATCCAGCTTGTGCCATGCAGGCCAAGGTTCTGATTGTCTTCGTATGGCTCGCGAGGATCTCGGTACTGTGGAACACCAGCGGCAGTAATATCACCGAGGCGGAGCGTCGAAATCATGCCCGGAGGAAACACGCTGTGAGCCGATTCGTAGTTGTGCATCGCCAAAGCAAGCTGCTTCAGGTTGTTGATGCACTGTGTTCGACGTGCGGATTCACGCGCCTTCTGCACAGCAGGCAGCAGAATTGCAATCAGAATGGCAATAATCGCGATGACCACGAGCAGCTCAATGAGCGTAAAGCCTCGTGTCCGTTTCTGTAAGGTTCTCATTCATGTCTCCCGTGCTGACAGACGCCCAAAGGATCTGTAAATGTACACCCAAAAATTGCGTTGAGACCACAACCCCGGCGAGAAACAGACCCGTTACGCCTGCCGGTTTGTTCAACGATTCCGCTGAACAGCACATATCATTCCCTGAATTCCAGGCGCAGGCAAGATTTTCAGGCCTTTTTCCTTCGTTCCGAGACACTCTGACGGCATGAACCGGAAAGGTTCTCCAGTATTTCGGCTTCGATTCCTGGCACTCGCTTTTCGCAGAACCCTGCAAAAAGACTCAAAATCGGCTTAAGTCGGCGAAATTAGCCCGCTTACGGCCGCTTTGCGAGGCGGCACAGAATGGCGGCACCCTCACGGATCATCTCGTCACTGGCCGCAAAGGAAACACGGAAATGAGTATCCGATGGGCTGAAAACGTTGCCCGGAATGATCAGCAGATTGTTGCGAATTGCTTCAGCCACAAACTCTGAACCCGTACCCCATGGTGCTTTCAGGAACAGATAGAAGGCTCCTTCGCCACCGTGAATTTCATAATGGTCCTTCAGCAGGCTGACCAGAAGGTCGCGCTTTCGCTTGTAGTCAGCAAAATTGTCCTGCAGATCCAGTTCCCATGCCGTGACACCCGCCCACTGAACGGGATGCGGCGCACAGACAAACGTAAACTGCTGAAGCTTCAGCATCTGCTGGATCAGATACTGCGGGCCGTGAATGAAGCCGAGTCGCAGTCCCGTCATCGAATGAGACTTGCTGAATCCATCGATCACAATCGTGCGGTCGTTCCATTCCGCCGGACTATGAAACGGGTGGTCGTAACAGAAGGCGCGGTAAATCTCGTCGCTGATGAGTGCGATGTTCTTTTCTGCCGCAAGCTCTGCCAGCGCTTTCACTTCTTCTTTTGTTGCCACAGCGCCCGTTGGATTTGCTGGGCTGTTGAACAAAATCACTTTGGTCCGTGGCGTGATTGCCTTTCGGACTTCTTCGATCCGAATGCGAAAGTCGGGGTACGTTGAAACCTGAACAACGTTGCCTCCAGCCAGGGTCGTCAGATGGCGGTACATCACAAACCACGGATCGAAGACAATGACTTCGTCGCCTGGATTGACCAAAGTGCACAGAGCCAGCATCAAAGCGCCGCTGGTACCTGATGTCACAAAGATCCTGCGGTCAGGATGACCGTACCTCTGATTCACATCGTCCTGCAGCAGCTTCAGGAGTGGAGCAATCCCCTGAGTCTGGCTGTAAGCGTTCTTACCTTCCTGAACGGCTTTGCACAGAGCATCCTTGATGGGCTGTGGCGTATCGAAATGTGGCTGCCCAATACTCAGGTTGACCGGGCGCTCCATTGTCGCAGCCAGATCAAACACCTTTCGAATTCCAGATGCGTCAATGCGATGCATCCTGTCCGCAATCCACGATTCACTCACGTCTGTGTCTTTCGTTACCGGTTGAAAGGACTGTCAGCGAAACCATCCAACGGGTGGATTCCAATGTTCTCTGAGGCAGCGCTGATGATTAACCATCGCATTGTGACGACCCTACGATGGTCCCACAACGGATACAGACTTATTCTACGTTCGGCGAGCACCTGACTTCAGGCTGACTCAACAAGGCCGCCTGCCACTGGCCAGAACGTACTTTTTCTCATCCGAAACATGACGTGATCATGACTTCAGATTCCGCCAGCCTGACCGAGCTTGAGCAAAAACGATACGAGTGGCAAATGTGGAGCCCTCAGTGCGGAGAAGCGGGTCAGCTTCGGCTGAAGAACGCAACGGTGCTGATCTCCCGAGTCGGTGGCGTTGGTGGGAGTGTGGCTATGGCATTGGCTGCAGCGGGCGTTGGCCGGCTGATTCTGGCTCATGCCGGACCATTGAGGCTGGATGATCTCAACCGACAACTGTTGATGAAGACCGACGCGATTGGATCGTCCCGTGTTGCCTGTGCTGCCGAACGACTCAGGGAAATCAACCCGCTGATTGATGTGGTTGAAGTGCCCGAAAACATGAATTCGGAAAATGCAGATCGATGGATCGCTCAGGCGGATCTCGTGATTGACGCGGCTCCGCTTTTTGAAGAGCGGTTCGCAATGAATGCCGCTGCCGTTCGGAACAGGAAGCCGCTCATCGAATGTGCTATGTATGACTTTTCAGCCCGAATCGTTGCGGTCGTGCCGGGTCAAACTGCCTGTCTGCGGTGCATTTATCCTGAGCAGCCTGAACACTGGAAGCGGCAGTTCCCTGTCTTTGCGGCTGTTTCTTCACTCGCCGGTTCACTCGCTGCAACGGAAGCACTGAAACTGCTTCTGGGAACCGGATCATCTCTGGCAGGCCAGATCCTGACGGCCGATCTTCTCACCATGACATTTCGCAAATTGCCTGTGGAACGAAGTGAGAATTGTCCCGTTTGTCGGACTTTGAGCGGACCTGGATCATCAGATTGGCAATTCACGAAGACCTGAATTGACGTCACAGTGGTCCACAACCAGGATTCCGCCAACAGGCTTCCGGGATTCACTCTCGAGATGCCTTGTTGGTCTTTGATTTCAATGATGAACCCTGCATAAGGAGTCGATCATCTGTGGTTCAATACAGCTTCAAGGGGAAAAACGCGCTAATCACGGGATCCTCCAAGGGGATCGGCAAAGCGGCCGCCATTGCTCTGGCCCGTGGCGGCGCGAATGTCGCGATCAACTGCAGTGGCAGCAAAGCTCAGGCCGAAGAGGCAGCAGCGGAAATTCGAAGCCTTGGCCAAAAGGCGATCGTGATCGTCTGTGACGTGTCGGACCAGAAGGCTGTCGAAGCCATGGTCCAGCAGACTGTCGATGCGTTCGGCAGTCTGGACATCTTTGTTTCGAATGCCGTCTACAGCGATCGCGAACTGATGGTGAAGGCCAACATGGAAGGCTTTCGCAGAACCATCGAAGTCAGCATGTGGGGAGCAATGCACGGAGTTCGCGCGGCGGCTCAGCAGATGCTGAAACAGCCGACTCGGGGACGTATCACGGTGGTCAGTTCGCCTCACGCGATCATCCCTTTCCCAACCGCGATGGCGTACAACATGGCAAAGGCTGCCATCGACCACATGGCTCGAACAGCCGCCATCGAACTTGTTCGCGAAGGCATTCGAGTCAACATCTTCCATCCTGGCTGGATCGACACTCCTGGCGAACGCAAGTTCTTCAGCGAAGATCAGCTCAAGGAAGGCGGACAGAGCATGCCGATGGGGCGTCTGGGCACGGCCGAAGAGATGGCTCACGGCATCTGCTTTACTCTCAGCGACGAAGCCGAATACATGACGGGCACAACGCTGACGATGGACGGCGGCGTTGGTCTTCCCTGGTGGTCGAAGCGAACGGAGGGCAAGCAGTAAGAAAGGAAGGACTTGCATTGTGTCAGCGAACACGGGTTTCCTTCCGATCGCGTTCGTTCGATTTGAACGCAACGTGTGATCACTAATGCCTCTTTGAAAATCCGTCCGTTGGCTGATATGATTGGCGTTATTCCGCATGTGTCACGCCAGATTCGCGAGCGGCAGCGTGAGAATTCGAGAGGGCAATCATGACAACCGACGTGGAACTGCGTCCTCAGGATGCGCCTTCTCGAGTGCTTCCGCCGTTGAAGAATGGAGACCGGCTGACTCAGGCGGAATTCCTGCGTCGATATCATGCTATGCCCAGCGTCAGCCATGCCGAATTGATTGAAGGACGTGTTTTCACGCCTTCACCCGTATCCGCTGAACACCATGGCGAGCCTCACTTTAATCTCATTACATGGCTGGGTGTTTATCGATCAAGCACACCCGGCGTTGTCGGAGGCGATAATTCCACTCTGCAGCTCGATGTCGATAACGCCCCGCAGCCCGACGGTTATCTCAGACTAACCGAGCAGGCGGGCGGGCAATCTCGCGTCGTGGATGGATATATCCACGGTGCGCCCGAACTGATTGTGGAAGTTGCTGCCAGCACAGTCAGCTACGATCTGCACGATAAACTGAATGCCTATCGTCGCAACGGTGTGAAGGAATATGTCGTTTGGCGAACCGAAGACGTCGCCATCGACTGGTTCCTTCTGCTCGATGGTCTTTACCACCGACATTCCGCATCCTCCGACGGCATCTATCGCAGTCCTGTTTTTCCCGGGCTCTGGCTGGATCCTGTCGCTCTTCTCAGCAACGACATGTCTCGCGTGCTGCAGATTCTACAGCAGGGAATTGCAGATGTCAGCCATCAGGATTTCGTGACAAAGCTCGCGTTTGCTGATGGTGATGCTCGCTGATACATGTTGAATGCCGAGTGTTGTTCCGACTGTCACGCCGCCTTGCGTTTCACTGCCATGTAGTTGGTTGTCAGGAACTGCTCGTGGGCTTCGCGGTACTTCTTGATCGCTCGCAGATAACCGCGAGGTGTGATGCGGAAGATCTGCATGTCACGCTGATTGAAGAACTGATAGAAGTCCCGGAAGTAAGTTCGAGTGTCCACATTGCAGCCACCAAACTCATAGGTCACCGCATCGACTCGATCCGCAGCAAACATTCCTTCCGCGCCTTTCAGCACTTCATGTTCGTGCCCTTCGACATCGATCTTCAGCAGGTGAATTCGCTCAATTCCGTTGGCTTTGCAATAGTCGTCGACCGTCTGAATTTCCACGGTCTGACTCAGATTCATCGTCTTGCCAACGTGGTCCAGGTCTCGCTTTGTCAGTGAGCTCAGGCCAGAACCCGGTCGATCGGAGTAGAGCGTTGCCGTCCCCGGACTTGCTCCCAGGGCAAACTTGTTGAGTCGGATGCTGCTGCAGTTTCGGTGAGCGGCTGAGAGCTTTTCGTAGGCGTCTGAGGATGGCTCGAAAGAATGCAGCGTCATTCGCGACATGTCGCAGTGCGATCTCATGAGACTGGCAAACTGACCAATGTTGGCTCCGACGTCAAACACGCACAGCCGACCTTCTGAAGCCGGATAGCTGTTGACGTGTCGCACGAGACTCATCTCGCCGCTCGTGGCGACTCGAGTTCCCGCGCCGACTCCCATGAGATAGTGGGAGAACTTGACGTTGTACTCGAGCAGACTTTGGCACAGTCCGTTGCCGGTGAAAACGCTGAAGGCTCGTTTGATGATTGACATGTTTGGTACCCACTCAAAAACAAATGACTCTGGCTGGCTGTGGTTCGGCTTCAAAGCCCTGACGTCACGCGGCCTTTGCGACTCGACCGGTCTGGGCCATTTCCGTCCATTCCACAAGACCCGTTCCGGACCAGTGACCAAAAGAGGTCAGGTCCAGCTTCGGTCGATTGATCGCGCGCCAGATGTGAAGCATGTTCCAGAGGCGAATGTCGTCGAACACAAGTAGCGGCTGCTTTGGCAGTCGGGAACGGCTCAGGTTCTTCAGGAACTGTTCTTCAAAGGTGACATTCTTGGGACCGTCAACAAAGATCAGATCTGCCTGCTGCAGCAGAGACTCCTGTTCGGCGAAGACCTTTGGATCTGCGAGATCGCAAATGCGCTGTTCGATGATGCCGGTGGAAAAATCTTCTTCACGGAGATGAGTATGTCCGATGGTTCGCCATGGCAGAATGTCGTACGTGACCAGTTTCGCTCCGGACTTCAGTCGCGCGGCCATGGCCAGGGCGGATAGACCTGTGTACGTTCCGATTTCGACAACAAGCTTCGGCTGCATGATGTCGATCAGGCCAGCCAGAAGTCGATAATGTTCGCCTGGCCATACGTCGGGCCAATATGGTGGGTTCTGAACCCGGGCACTGACTTCCGGCAATTGAATTCCGCCGGCAGCCTGAACAGCTTTCATGGAGACGTCAATCAGTCTCTGGCTTGGCACAGCAGGCTCATCGTCCATTGAGGAGATGAGGGAGAGCTCGTAATGACGGCACTCAAACGGCGCTTTGAGAATTGTGGACTTTGCCAGTTTGCGAAGATTGCGACTGAGTGACATCCTTCACTTCCTTGTGAATTCCTGTCGGTTGCGTGGATTAGCAACCAAAGTTCATTTCAGCATCCAGCGTTTGAATGAAGGGTGGACCCGTCACTCCGGTTTTCACAGTAATGTACGTTTGATGAACGGAACAGGGCAACACCAAACCAGGGACCCGTTTTGGACGAAATCACTGCGTTTTTCTTGATGAGAAAGCGGTATTCTTAAGCCCGGACAGATGCTGAGGGCACCAAAGAAAAGAGCTCGGTCATTCTCTGACCGAGCTCCCGGATTCACCCTGGTCTATTCCGACCTGACTCAGGCATTGTTTGATGGCGGCGGACCCTGTGGCTCGCGGTTGCCGTCTGGCCCACGGTTGCCATCTGGGCCACGCTGATCCTCGGGACCACGTTCACCGGAATCCGGTCCGTGGTTCTGTTCCGGTCCGCGGTTCTGTTGAGGTCCGAATGCTGGGCGACCAAATCGTCCGAAGCTGCCGGGACCGAAATTGCCAGGTCCAAAACCCCGAGACCCAAAGCCGCGTGCCCCGAAGTTCTGCGGTCCGAAACCTTGTGGTCCGCGGAACTGCGGTCCGAAACCCTGCGGTCCGCGGAACTGTGGTCCGCGAGATTGTTCGTCTCGCTCTGATCCACGGCGGTCAGCGATGCGAGCCGGTCCCTGATCTGCAGGTCCACGATCCGAACGTCGCTGGTCGTTCATGTTGCCGGGCCCCTGTCCTTCCGGTCGATGTCCCTGAGGGCCTCTTCCTTCAGGACCACGTTCCATGCCTCCTCGAAATTCCGGACGAGGTCCGCGGTTTGCCATCTGAGGACCTCGATGACCATCTGGACCACGGTGAGCATCCTGGCCTGCACTCCGGCGTTGATCACGTCCCTGGATACCACGTTC
>JAEUII010000087.1 GCA_016795145.1 Planctomycetaceae bacterium | reverse complement strand
CAGTGCAGCAGTTTCGGGGTCTGAGCCGTCGCGAAGTGCGGGTTTCGCGACGGCTCTTCTCTTGCGCGGATCAAAAATCGTCAGTATGATGCGGGACCACGACAATTCAGTCTGTGGCCGCTTCCAGAAACTCTGAATGGCCTCACGGCTGGCGCTTCTTTTTGCGGTTCGGGCTGATTGTTTCCCACTGCTTCCCGGGAAGCCGCCATCATGCCGCATCGATCCATATTCTCTGCTGTGCTTCTGCGATTCCTGGCTCTTATTGCTTTGATGCCGGGTGGCACACTACTGGCCGATGAGGCCACGGCCGATGCCGAAAAGCTGGCATTCTTCGAGAATCAGATTCGACCAGTTCTGATCCGGCATTGCTACGAATGCCATTCTGCAGATTCAAAGGAACTGCGTGGTGGACTGCTGGTTGATTCACGGGAAGGTCTGGCCATTGGCGGTGATTCCGGCCCAGCGATCCAGACCGACAAGCCTGCGGACAGCCTTCTGCTGAAGGCTCTGAAATACGAAGACGGGCTTGAGATGCCACCGGCAAAGAAGCTCCCCGAGTCTGTCATTGCCGACTTTGAAACGTGGATTCGTAATGGCGCTGTTGATCCTCGTTCAGGCAAAGCTCCAGTGCGAAAGGCGGCGATCGACCTTGAGAAAGGACGCGAGTTCTGGAGCTTCCGTCCGCTTGCAGAACCGCCAGTGCCTGAAGGCCGGCTGCAATGGGTTCGCAACGAAGTCGATCGATTCATCTCTGCTGACTGGCCTGCCGACGTGCCGCCTCCGCAGGATGCCGCTCCGGATGTTGTTCTGCGACGTCTGTCTGTTGTTCTTACCGGGCTGTTGCCCGAACCCGAAGAACAAGAGGCGTTCATCAAGGCCTGGAACCAGAACCCCGATGATGCGATCGCCGGTGCAGTTGATCGTCTGTTGCAGTCGCCTCGTTACGCCGAACGCTGGGGACGACACTGGCTGGACGTTGTTCGCTTCGCAGAATCCACCGGAGGCGGACGCAGTATGATGCTGCCGGATGCCTGGCGCTTTCGCGACTATGTGATCGACTCGTTTCGCCAGGACAAGCCGTTCCCACAGCTTGTTCGCGAACACATCGCCGGTGATCTGCTGCCATCTTCCACTGATGCTCAGCATGACGAACAGGTCATTGGTTCCGGCTATCTCATGCTGGGGGCGATCAACTACGAGGAGCAGGATAAAGAGCAGCTGCGAATGGATGTGGTTGATGAGCAGATCGACTCAATGGGCCGAACATTCCTCGGCATGACACTGGGATGCGCTCGTTGCCATGATCACAAGTTTGACCCAGTCCCTACGACCGACTACTACGCGCTGGCCGGGATTTTTCGCAGCACGAAAGCCCTCGTCCCGGGAAATGTCTCAGGCTGGGTGACTCGCCCTTTGAAACAAGGCGTTGACCAGGCTGCGATCGATGCCTGGAAAAAGAAAGATGGCGATCTGGAGAAACAAATCGCCTCGCTGAAGCAGCTGGTTCGAAAATCCGGATCACGAACGTCTGCACCGGGTTTGAAAGACCTGCCAGGAGTCATTGTCGATGATTCTGACGCGGTTCTCGAAGGCGTCTGGACGGATTCCATGTTCCAGCAACCCTTCATTGGAGACGGCTATCGCCACAGCGGACAGCCTCGAAAAGGCATCAAAGCCACGTACTCTGCGACACTTCCAAAAGATGATGAATATGTTGTCCGAATGGTGATCAATCACGCGGACAGTCGGTCGGATCGAATCCCCGTCATGATTTCGCATGTCGACGGAGAGACTCAGGTGGAGGTTAGCCAAAAGACGGCACCGCCTGGCGATGGCGTCTTCGCAGAACTCGGTCGCTTTCGCTTCAATGCTGGCACACCTGCCAAAGTTGTGGTGCTGGCGGAACAGGCTTCTCCAGGTTACGTCATCGTGGATGCAATCCAGTTCGTTTCCACTTCGATGATGCCCGCGAATGAGATGCCTGCGGAACTTGCAGGACAATCACGCGAGCAACTGGAATCTCGCCTCAAGGCTCTCGAAGAGGAACGAAAGAAACACACGTCAGTGAAACCCGATGCGCCGGTGGCCATGTGCGTCGAAGATGAGAAACAGCCAGGCGACTGGCATCTGCACGTTCGCGGAGAAATTCGAAATCTCGGCCCTGTTGTTCCGCGAGGTTTCCTTTCCGTGACAGAGCAGGCGTCGCTGTCATCACGACCGAAGGACGGGTTTGCAGAGGCCAGCGGTCGACGTGAACTGGCCGATTGGATTGCTTCCGATTCGAATCCACTCACGGCACGAGTCTGGGCGAACCGTATCTGGCTCAACGTGATGGGCGAAGGCCTTGTGCGAACTCCCGATAACTTTGGAACCACAGGAGAGCTTCCGACACATCCAAAGCTGCTCGACTTCCTGGCATCAACGTTGGTTCACAAGGATGGCTGGTCGACACGTGCGATGATCCAACGACTCTGCTTGTCTCGAACGTTTCGCATGTCATCAATCCCGGATTCCAACCTTGCTTCAAAGGATCCCGACAATCGGCTGTGGACGCATGCGTTCGAACGTCGGATGGATGCGGAAACAGTGCGAGACTGTCTGTTGCAGATCTCGGGGCAACTGGATCTGAATATTACCGGCGGCCCAACGATCGAGCGGCTTTCGCAGTACGACAATGAATACCGGCATGCCGACCATCCCAAGTTCTGCCGCAGTGTGTTTGTTCCAACCTTTCGCAACTCTGTGCTGGATGCATTCGAGATCTTCGACGCCGCGAATCCAAACAGTGTCGTGGGTCGACGCAATGAGAGTACTCGCCCGGCTCAGGCTTTGTACCTGATGAATAGCCCGTTTGTTGCCGCTCAGGCGAAAGATGCTGCTGAGCGAATGCTGAAAAGTGAGGACTTTCAGGCGGCTGACGTGGATTCTCGAGTCAATCTGGTCTTCCGACGATGCGTTGGACGATTGCCCGTGCCAGAGGAAAAGTCGGTCGTCTTGGGAATTGTTGGCGACGATCCAAATTCGGAAACCGCGTGGGCGGAAGTCTTTCATTCCCTGTTTGCCAGCTTTTCATTTCGTCATCTTCAGTGATGAGGCAGGATGTCTCCGTGCAGAGATTCAGGACGATTTGTTCGAAGCTGATTCCGATCATGACGGTGGCTGTGTTCCTGTCGTGGTGCTTCGGCCAGCTCACACGAGACAGCAGCTGGTTGTGCGGAGTGATGTTCTACATTCCGTCGCCCGTGCTCCTCGTGTGGCTGGCCGGGGTCGCATGGTGGACTCGCCGACGTCAATCAAGGTTATGGCTGGCGTTCGCATTGATGGCTCTGCCGCCGTTGTATTTTGTCGCGATGGTCGAGAATCACTTTGACAGCCGCGTGCGTTCTTCATCGGTGACGCCCGTGCGACTGATTCACTGGAACATCGGCTGGTCCAAAATGGGCTGGGATCGTCAGAAGACTTTAATCAGGACGTTTGATGCCGACATCATTGTGATCTCGGAAGCGAGTGAAGGCATCGGCGCGGCAGATTTTCCCGGCTATCACGTTGAACGAACGAAGGACATGCTGATCGCCAGTCGCGGCCCGGTCCGCGTTGGCAAGTCTCTTGTCCCCGGCGGTGCGCTGGATGCTCTGCCTGCGGAATGCGACCTGACGACCGGCACCGTGAAGCTGATCATAGCCGACATGACGTCGAACATCCGAATCTGGCGAGATCCTTATCTGAGGCCGTTCCTGAAGGTCATCGAAGAACTGCAGCCAGATGTGATCGTCGGCGATTTCAATGCGCCTCGACGGTCACTGGCGTTTTCGGAGTTGCCGGAAGGTTACCAACACGCCTACGACTCCTGCGGTGGCGGAGTTTCCTACACGTGGCCCGTGCCGGTTCCGTTCCTTGCCATCGACCAGTGTATTCATGGACCTCGCGTTGACGCGATTCGGTACGAACTTCAGTCAACGATGTTGAGCGATCATCGTCTGCAGCTGCTGGAGTTTATTCCGCCGCGAATCGGCGAATGAAATGTCAAAGGCCGGCTTGATCTTCCCGCATCGTCAGACATAACCATGCAGCGGTCCGCCGGGTGCTCCGAGCTGATCGACACGACGTACGATCTCCGGATCCGGAATCAGCGGCGGGGCCATGTGAGGCTTCACGCGTGCATCGATGACCAGCGGGCCTCGACAGCCCCAGTGCTTCTCTTCGACAAAGTCCTGCACGCCATAAAGATCACTCGCCGGATTGCTGCGAGTAAACGTGACCCAGGAAAAGTTCGAAACTGATTCAGCACAGAACTTTGCATCCTCCGTCAGAATGATCAGCGGCCAGCCTTCAAGCTGTTTCAGTCCAATGGCTTCCAGTCCCTGACAGAACTTTTCAGCAACGCCGTCAGACTGATGTGGCTTCCCCGCATGAGCCGGCGCGGAAACTGCCAGGACACCTGGGAAGCAGACGCTCGGGTTGGAGAATCCCTCTGGCAGTCGAAACTCCGCGGATAGCTGTTTCGCCAATTCGCGCTTCGGACGACCGCACGCCGCAACCACCAGCTTGGATCCGCTGTTCAGACCAGAGCCTGTGTAGTCCAATGTATCGATCGTCGTGCGAGTCTGAAAATGCAGGTCTCTCGTCCAGTCAACGCGCTCCAGGATATGCTGAAAGAAGCCGGCGATATCGTGGATGTCCAGGTCAGGACGATCTTCCTTCGCAGCAATCCAAAGGTACTTGGCGAGCGACAACTGTCCCTGGCCCAGGATCGCATTGGCGTTGGTCAACAATTCCTGCGGCTGTCGTTCCTGAGCATACGGCACATACCGTTCGCTGCCGATGGCCAGCAACAACGGATGAACGCCCGCAGCATCCACCGCATGAACCGCATGAACTCCCGGAAGAACAGCCGAGATCGCGGGGCCTGTCAGATCATGAATCAGCTCGCCGAAGATCGAATCTTCCTGAGGCGGTCGACCGACAACCGTGAATGGCCAGATCGCATCTTTGCGATGGTAAACTGCGTCAACCTTCAGGACCGGAAAATCATGGACCAGACTGTAATAACCCAGGTGATCTCCAAAAGGACCTTCCGGAAGGACGCGACTGGGATCGATCGTCCCGGAGATACAAAAGTCCGCCTCGGCACAAATCATCGGACCACCGGGGACTGTCACCATTCGCAGCGAGCCGCGTGCGAGGGCCCCGGCGAAGGCAACTTCCGGCATGCCGTCGGGCAGCGGCATCACAGCGGAGACAGCCAAAGACGGCGGCCCGCCAACCAGAATGTTGACTCGCAGCGGCACACCTTTCGCTATCGCAGCGGCATGATGGAAACCAATGCCTCGATGAATCTGATAGTGCAGCCCGACTTCCTGATTGGGCCGATACTGGTTGCCATTTAGCTGAACTCGGTACATCCCAAGATTCGACTTCATGTAACCAGGTGAATCAGGATGCTCGGTGTAAACCTGAGGCAACGTGACGAACGCTCCGCCGTCCATCGGCCACGACTTCAACTGTGGAAGCTTGTCGAGCGACGTGCGGCACTCCATCACAGGACCACTGCGTCGCTTCACACAACGCATGGAAAACAGAGTTCGCAGTGCACCGTAGATTCGACCAGGATTCTTCAGCAGGAAGAGCGGATCCTTCTTCAGCTGAACCAGCGTCTCAACGTCTCGCAGAGAATCACGAAAAAGAAACCTCGCGCGTTCGATGGTGCCGAACAGATTACTGACCATCGGGAACTGACAGCCTGCCACATTCTCGAACAGAATCGCAGGGCCACCTCGTTCGCAAACGCGGCGATGAATCTCAGCCGCTTCCTGATCAGCGCTGACTTCGCACTTCAATCGCAGTAACTGACCGGTTCGGTCCAGATCAGCAATGCACTCCTGAAGATTGCGATGGCCCATGAAATCACCCTGCATGACAATCGGTGTGCAGGACAAACGGCGTGCAGGACAAAGGAAGGATCTGCACAGCCTTCAAGTTGTCTTTTATTTCCTGCAGGGAAACTCTAGGCGTTTTTGCCGAACGGAACAGCCACGAACCATCCGCATTCCCGCTGTCAGCAGCCTCTCGCTTTCACCATTCCGATTCGGTGGGCGGAATCCCGGTTGATCTGAACCCCACGAGCGTCACAATGCCGTCCGTCAAGTTTCGCCGCCATGGGCAAAAGAACGCAGTCTCCAACATGCAGATTGACTGGGACGATTTTTCCGATCGCACACCAACCAGCGCCGAGGTTCGGCTGCTGGGAACGGTCGACCTGCCGTCCGTCCTCGCGCTGCAGAAACTGATGGTGCATGAAGTCGGACTTCAGAGTCGCACGAACGCCGCGATCCTGCTGTGTGAACATCCGCCCGTCGTCACTGTCGGACTCGGTGCGAGCATGCTGGAGCTCCCGACAGATCCCAGAGATCTCGAATCGCGTCTGATCAAAGTTCACAGGGTCCGAAGAGACGGGTTTGCGATCCTTCACCAGCCGGGACAGCTCGCCGCCTATGTCGTCGTTTCGCTGGTGGAATGCGGCTTCGGTGCGGAAAAGTTCCGTGAGATTCTGCAGCAATCGGTCGTACTTGCCTGCAAGGATGTTCAGGTTGTCGCGAGAGTCGAACCCAATGAGCCTGGTGCTGTCTTCGGCCGCCATGGCGTGATTGCCGAAATCGGTCTGCAGATTGAGAACGGGATCACCAGTTTTGGTCTTTTTCTGAACGTGACGTGTCGACTTGATGAGGCTCGGACGGTTGGGCGAGGCCTTTTGGGCCAGAGAATTTCCTCATTGAACGCTGAACGAGTCCGCCCGACTCCGATGGGTCAGATTCGTTCATCTTTGGCGGCTCACCTGTGTGAACTGCTGGGATATCCTGACTATCATCTGCACACAGGCCATCCCTTCCTGAAACGAACTCGGACATTGATCCATGACAAGTTTGCCGATCATCACTCTGGAGAACTCTGAAAGCCCCGAAGGCAACGTCGCCGTGCGCCGGTTGCCTCGCTGGCTGAAGCGACCCTTGCCACAGGCTGGCATGGCGTTTACGAGTGATGTGATTTCCGACCTGAAGCTTGAGACCGTTTGCGAAAGCGCGAAGTGTCCGAATCGAACGGAATGCTGGTCGACCAAGACCGCGACGTTCATGATCGGCGGCAACGTGTGTACTCGACCCTGTGGTTTTTGTTCGGTGCCAAAGGGCAAAACGGAAGCTCTGGAAATCGATGAACCGGAACGAGTGGCCGAAGCAGCGGCTCGACTGGGTCTTCGCTACGTGGTGATCACGAGCGTGACTCGAGACGATCTTCCGGATGGCGGAGCGGAGCATTGGTATCAAACCGTGCTGGCGGTTCGTGCAAAAACGGGTGCTCAGATCGAAGTTCTGACGCCGGACTTCAAGGGCAACCGAGCTGCGGTGACTCGCGTGATTGAGTCGCGACCGGATGTCTTCAACCACAACACAGAAACGGTTCCTCGTCTTTACCACCGTGTTCGCCGCAACGCAGACTATCAGCGGACTCTGGATCTGTTGAAGCAGGTGAAGGATGAAGCTCCTGAGATGCCAACAAAGAGCGGTCTGATGCTCGGACTCGGTGAGACTCATGAAGAGCTGTTCGATGTTCTGTCAGACCTGCGCGGTGTTGGCTGTGACATGCTGACGCTGGGACAGTATCTGCAGCCTGGTCCGGAACATCTTCCGGTCGAGCGTTATCTGCCACCGGAAGAGTTCGACGAGCTGGGTGAGATGGCGCGAAAGCTGGGATTCAGTATGGTGGCGAGCGGTCCGTTTGTTCGAAGCAGTTACCACGCAGGTGAAATGGCGTCACAGCTGACAGAGTAGGCTCGTTCTGAGTATGCTTGTCGTCTGACAGCCTGTCTCGGCTGAGTTCCGACCTTCCTCTGGAATTCTGACGCATGACCTCCGCGGAGAAGTATCTCAAACCAGAAGTGATCCAGAGCATTGGACGTCTGGATCTCCGCGCGAAGTTTATTGTGGAAGGTCTGCTGTCGGGTTTGCATGCCAGCCCGTTTCAGGGATTCAGTGTCGAGTTCAGCGAACACCGTCGATACGAACCCGGTGATGATCCGAAGGACATCGACTGGCAGGTGTTTGCTCGAACGGACCGCATCTACATCAAGCGGTATCAGGCCGAGACGAACATCACGGGCTATCTGCTGATGGATCTGTCTCGCAGCATGGGCTACACGTATCGTCAGAACCTGACGAAGTTTGACTACGCCATCTGCCTGGCAGCAGCGATCAGCTACCTGATGATTCATCAGCAGGACCCGGTCGGGTTGATGACATTCGATGAACAGCTGCGAGCCAGTCTGCCGGCGCGCAGTCGTCGATCGCAGCTGGGCGATATCCTGTCGGTGCTTCAGCGACTAAAGCCGACGGGTAATACGAACATCGGCGAAAACCTTCGGCGAGTCGGATCGATGATTCGCCATCGCAGTCTGATGATGCTGATGTCCGATCTTCTGGCGGATCCGGATGAGATCATGGAAGCTCTGCGGTCTCTGCGATTCCGCGGACACGATGTGATTCTGTTTCATATCCTGGATGAGGCGGAAGTGACGTTTCCGTTTTCTGGCAGCGTCGATCTGCTCGAACCAGAATCCCAGGACCACGAGATCGTGGATGCTCAGGGAATTCGCGCGGAATACCTGCAGGCCCTGGAAGAGATGCGGGAAAAGTACCGAGCCACCTGCCTCGCCATCGGAGCCGACTACGTGCCACTCGACACCAGCAAGCCCTTCGACAAAGCGCTTGTCGAATATCTGTCGCAGCGACAAGCGCGGTTCTAGTGTAAAACGCCTGTCCCAGGCGTTCTCCTCTGCTTTCTTTTTTCTTCCCTCATCGAAACATCGATGGGCAAAAGCGATTGAGGACAATCGCTCTACCATGTGTAGAACGCGTGTCTCAGGCGTTTCCCTCTGCTTTCCCTCTTCTTCTCATATCGAAACACTGATGAAGAAAAGCGATTGAGGACAATCGCTCTACCATGCTGACAGCGTCAGCCGCTCCGTTTGAATCTGTGGCTGAGGCGTCAAGACCTGTTTGCCTCGGACAAATCGCACTGCTGTCACTGGGAGTTTTGGCAAGGAGTTTTTTTGCGATTTAAAATCACCAGCGGTGTCCAAAGTCGTACCACGATTCCAGTGCGAAAAGTAATGCCGGAAGACCTCAGCACGCTTGGGCTTCAGAATGTGAATGGGATCAAATCCGTACCAGTCGGCCTGAGACTCAATCAGTTTCAGGTCATGAGACGTTGCCAGTTGGCAAAGGCCGTCGTCCACCTGTTCGGCATCATTCAGAATTGAAGAAAGCGTTCGAGTCGTCCCTGCGAAAAGAATGAACCGCATCACGCGGAATCTGATCTGTCCCAATGTCCGAATCGATGCCATGGGCAGTCGCGTCACAATAATCTCACAGCCCGGTGCCCACTGACGCACTCGGTCGACACACGCCTGGACCGAATCCAGGATCTGCCGAGGCGAATAACCGTAGACAATGTCGTTGCCAATGTCGGTCATCATCACCGACACATGCTGCGGTTCCGACGGCAGATGATTCCACAGACCGCACTCCGTAATGCCCGGAAGGACTCGCCAGAACACACGGCTTGGACCAATCCATGAACGTCCCATGCCCAGACAAACATTGACATTCAACGGGCATTGCCAGAACGCGGTCAGTTCCGAGATCACAGCATTCCAGCCCAGCGTGAGATTGCTGGCACCGAACATCAGAACGTGCCGCACGGTCCTCGGATTCGACATTGCTTACTTCTGATCGTCTTTTGCGGGTTCTTTGTCAGAGTCGGTCTTTGCCCAGGTTCGAAGGTATTCCTGAGCGACTGCTGAACCATAGTTTTCCAGCTTCCCGGAGTTCACAATTCGACGGCACGAAGCGGTCAGTTCTTTTCGAAACGCCTCGTTCGCTGCAGACTCTTTCTCAACCGCTTCAGCCGCCGTTCGAACATCCGCCTCGCTGGCATCTTTCTGGATGACCGGCCTCAGCAATGATCGAAGTTTCGTCAGAACTTCTTCCGAAGCCGAACCATCCTTGGCCTCCTGACCACGTCGCATGTTTGCACCGCCCGCCAGGTCTGCGATCTTTGGAATCTCACCGCCACCGGAGACATCAGCGATCGCCTGCAGAATCTTTGGGCCGTCGCTGTCGATCGCCGGTTGACGAAGTGCGAATGACTGTACGACCTTTCCCTTCTGCCCGATAACAATGGTGAGTGCCACGTTGCGATTCAGTCCCCAGGCTCCCGGGCCTTCAAGCCCGTCCGGTGAAACACCGACCATGATCTTTCCCGGCATCATGCCGCGAACCTGCTTCAGCCAGTTCTCTGTCTCCGTCGAATCTGCCGTCAGAAAGACAAGATTTGCCGCAAGGTCCTTGCGAGTTTCCGCAAAGCGAAGGATGGCATTCGAAAGCCCAAACGCAGGCCGCGTTCGTTCGTGAAAGAACACAATGACAAAGGACTTGTCGCCATTGAGTGCCGTCAGGTCTTTTTCCTGTCCGCTTCCATCTCGCTGAAATTCCCTAACAACCAGCGGCGGCAACCCTTCGCCCGGCTGAGGTCCGGAGATCAGTTCATCCGTCTGAGCCAGAGCGGAGGGCCCGCAAGTTAGCAGGAAGAACAGGGCTGCGATGCTCAGGAGACGTTGCGACATGCTTAGCTCACCCAGAATTGTGATCGTCAGAGCGATTGAAGGTACCACTTGAATAACACACGAAACGCCGGCGAAAAATCGTCCGGCTGATTCGTCATCCAGCCTTGAATCTCACTCGTTTGCAGCCACCGGATTTCTGTCATTTCGCCAGGATCCGGGATCGGCTGCTCAGTGGTTGTAGCAGAAAACAGGACGGTAAACTCCCACGACGTATCAGCGCACGCATCAAACTTATTGAGCCATGTCAGGGGCGCTGAGATCCCCAGTTCTTCCTGAAGTTCTCGTGGTGCAGACTGTTCGTACATTTCGCCGGCACTGACATGTCCGGAACACGAAGACGTCCAAACCGATGGAAACTCTTCCTTTGTCGCCGACCGCTGATGAATCAGCATCCGGCCATCGGGACGGAAGACAAAAACATGCACGGCGCGATGCTTAAGCTTTCGATGGTGAACTTCAGAACGAGGCAGTGATTCGAGAACCACATCGTGGTCGTTCACAACGTCGAAATACTCTTCCATGCCTGTGTCTTTCCGACGTCACAGATTCGGAACGCGTTTCGCCGCTTCCGCACGCCGACCGCTCACGTCCCAGGCACGCTCACCTGAACGGAAGCCAAAGCCGCCGTCAATTTCTCCCTGAGCACGTCTGGCCCACGGTGTTCCCGGATGATCCGTGATCACAGCCTTGAGACGCTCAATGGCGGCCGCTTCTTCCGTCTTCACAAACTCGTTGTATTCTTCACGAGTCTGCTTCAGGCCAAAGGCCACTTTCATTCGCTCAAACTGCGCTTCGTCCGGAACGATCGGCTGACCACCCCACCAGAAATTCCACTCGTTCGATTTGGGATTCGTGGGCTTTGGCATCGCGTTGGCATGCTGATCAAGAGCCAGCAGGTACTGGTAAAGTCGCAGTCGGAACATATACAACTGAGCCAGTGCCAGGTCGTAGCCAGCTCGCCATCGAGGACTCGCTTCCTTGGCACGAAGCGGCTTGATTCGTTCCAGAAGCCCAATCGCTTCCTGAGTCAGCAGCATGGATCGAACAGCCTTTTCCGCCTGTCCAAGAGCCGCCTGGCGAAACGGCTCCGGCAACAGAGGAAAATGTTCGTTCTGCAGTGTTAGGCCCGGATCTACTTCGACCTTCTCCCCAAACAGAAGCTCATCCCCGTTCGGATTCAGACGAACGATGACCTGCCACAGTGTGTTTCGAAACTCGCTGTTACTTCGTTCTTGCATGTAGGCCGGACGTGATTCCAGGTCCGGCTGGTATTCACGCATCGAAAGAAAGTCGTACTTTCTGCGATCATTGGAATCAGCGCCGACCAGTGTTGCTTCTTCACCAGGAAGGACGAAAAAGATCCCGCCGGTTTCCCGGGCAAGACGAACCTGTTCATAAGGACCGAATCCAGAGTTCGTCACGTCCCAGCGTGAATGAAGTCCGTTCCATTGCAGACATTCCGGATAAGGCGTCTCAGGACCGCGACGAATACGAATCCAGAACTCTTCCTTCGTCTCATCATCAACCCAGCGCTGATGAGCATACGGGAAGCCAAACGTGCTTTCTCGACCAAGGAAGTAAATGGGCGATTTGGCCGCGCGAGCTTCCGCAACGGCCTGCTCAACATAAGCACCGTCGTCACCGGATTCGTCCGACACTACGATCACCGCAATCTTGCGTTTGCCGTTAATCGCGGTTCGCTTGTACTTCTGAATAATCTTGGCAATCGACTGCGACATATTCTCCTGACCGGTTGTGTCGGTTGGAATTCGGTCAATAGCAGCCTTGATCTTTTCAACATCAGCACTTGGCTGAGGAAGATGTTCGTGAAGGTCCTTGCCATAGCTCGCAACGACGGTCAGCAACAGTTCAGATCCCTTGCGAAGGTCTTTGTCCTGCTTTGCCGCAAGTCCAAGTTCTTCATAAACACGGTGGTAGTTCTCACGAATCTCCTTGCGATCATCTTCAAGACTTCCAGATTCGTCGAACAACCAAATCACCGTCACTTTGCTTTCACGCATCATGCGGATGATCTCCTGTGTGATGATGCCCATCGCGGCACCGTAGCCTTCGACAGCGGCACCGACATCACCCACAATCTCGCCTTCGCCGAGTTCTTCGCCGATCATAGCGTCGGAAGGAAGTGCGGCATCCGCCAGGACAGGCCGGATGTTGACTTCCTTCATCACCGCGGCCTTCTGCACATTTACCGGCGCCGCCGCTGGCTGCGCTGAAGCTCCAACACTTGTTGATGGCGTCCCGCCGGCAATCACATTCAGCGTTTCTGCCGGTGCGGTGTCCAGCTGAAGGTCGCGAGTGATTTCTTCCTGAGGCGGCTCTTCAGTGAAGATCGATTCCAGCACCAGTTCCAGCGACTGTTGTGCCACCGCTCTCTGGATAAATAGCAACGCCAGAAGGACTCCGACGTTCAGAATGACTGAGAGACCAATCGACGACACATTGTATCGAAGAGACTTCACGGGACACTCCGACGGTGATTCTCAGGGGGAGATGGCGGTAGAAAACAGCGAAAGAATGGATCTGTTTCGCCAATGGGATTCTCTGTCCTGAGAACACCAATTGTCGGGAAGTTGCCTCGATCAATCAAGTGTCTGTTGACCCAGATTCAGCGTCTGTCCCTGAACTGTTAGTCCCAATCGGACTGTTTTGCTGTATCCCAACCCACTGCACCAGTAACGGATCGCCCCATCCCAACCCGCTGCGTCAGCAAGGGATCGCCCCATCTCAACCCGCAGCGTCAGCAAGGGATCCACCAAACAAGCGCACCCCGGCTTGTCCCTTACTCACGTTTCGGGTTGTGAAAAGCCAATGAATCGACAACTGCCTACGGAATCCCGCGGACGATTTCCGGGCCAATCAGGCGAGTCACCCAAACGGGTAGCTTCTGCCAGATCGCAATCATTCGATCGTATTTTCCGCTGCTGGGCCGAACATCACCGACGGCTCCTCGACGCAGGCAGTATTGCCAGACGGCCGGATATTCTTCCGCCCCCCACTGCTGCTTGAATTTGTAGGTGCCGCTGTCGTGCGAGCTGCGTCCAAAGTCGAACGCCTTCTGCCCCAGTTCCACCGACCGCTTCAGACAATGCCAGTACATCAGCATGTTGCACGCCGTGTGATTGTATTCCCGCAGAGAACTCGCGCTGGGAATGAGCGTGACTTCCGGACCATGCAGCAGGAACCCGGACGCAACAGGCTTGCCGTCTTTCAGCACCGTGCAAATCTCCGCGCGTTCTCCAAAGCCAACCAGCATCTGCCGGAAAAGTTCGCGCGAGAACGGAGGTGTTCCCAGGTCCCGCATGTTGCAGCAGAAGATGTCATAGAAGGAATCCAGCTGCTCCATTCGCCCAAACTCAACCGTCATCGACTCATCACTGAGCGGCTTACGAACCTGACTTCGCAGCTTCGACTTTAGCCCATTCCACAACGCATCGACAGACGATGGCAGCGTCATTCGCATGTGGACTTTTTCCGTGTTCGTCGAATTCAGCGCGGGATGTTCGATTCTCTGTTCCTGTCGCAGCTCCAGGTGCTTGACGTCCAGATGTTCCGCCAGTCGAACAGCGCGATCAACGAGCTTCGTGGCTACAGCCGAGTGGTTTGCAAGCACGCCGCCAGTATTCAGATACGGCTGACTTGCAAGGAAGCTGCCGAACAGTGGCCCGTGAATATGCATCAGCGGCAAAACGCCAACGATTCGCCCTTCCTGCTCAGCCCACAAAAACCACGGCTGATGCCGAAAGGCAATTCGAAAGATGTTGGCCCATTCCGAATGCAGATGAAATCCGTCATAGCCCCAGCCCGCGAGATACTGATCCCAGCCCGCCGGAGCCACCTGATCACACCGAATCGTCAGTACTGAAGTTGTTGCAGTCATCATTCGTTGAACTCACTATCGTCGCGGTTCGCTCCGCGAACCATGCGCAGCGAGCAACGACCTAGATATGACATCCAATCAGCTCATCCTCATGCTCCACGGGTTCAGCAGCCCTGGCACTTCGAGCAATTCGTCCGGCCAGATCTGGCGACAACCGACGATACACGTCAACAACTTTCTGCATGCGGCGATCAAAGCTGAAGCGTTCTTCCACGGTTCGTCGTCCCTGCAGTGCCAGCTGACGTGAAAGTTCGTCCGAGAAGATGCAGCGGCGAATCGCGTGGAACAGAGCATCCGGATCGGCCGTCGGGACAATCAGCCCGTTGTCACCGTCCGTCAGCAGGTTTGGAATCCCATTGCAATTGGTTGCTACGACCGCACGCTGTGAGGCCATGGCTTCCAGCACCACGTTGGGCAACCCTTCGCGAATACTGCTGAGCACGAACAAGTCGATCGCGCGATAGAGTTCTCTTGGATCCGGCAGGAACCCTGCCAGTCGAACGTGATCCTGCAACTGCATCTCGTCGATCTGCTTCTGCAGTGCGTCTTTGAGGTGTCCTTCACCCGCGATGATCAACCCCACAGGCTGACCTTCGTCGATCAGTTTGCCAACCACGTTGATCAGCTGATCAAAGCCCTTTTCCTCCGACAATCGACCCACGGCACCGATCAGAAATCGCTGCGAATCAAAGCCAAAGCGAGCCTTATCCCGCATCGTCGGTGGTGCGGTCTTGTAGTCTTCCAGCACGATGGCATTGTCGATCTGGTGCAGTTTGCTGGCTCGAACGCCAGCCTTCGAACAGGCTTCGTGCAGGTCCTTTGAAACACAGATGACCTGTTCGTAAGCCCTCATGCTGACGCGATCAATCCAGTAATACAGTGGTGTTCGCCAGGTAAAGCGAACCCAGCCATGCGCTGTGGTGACCAGGTGCATCTTGTGGAAACGACGAACGAGCAAGCCGATGGCGTTGCTCTTGTAATCATGAGCATGCCAGACCGTGACGTTGCGTTCGCGACAGATGCGAGCACATTCCTTCACGACATTCCAGTCCAGTGCCCCCCGATCATCCACACCGATGATCTCCGCCCCTGCTACTGTGGCTCGTCGCTGCAGTGTCGCAAACCCGGGATCTTCCGGTGGTCGCATGAACAAGCACGCGCAGTCAATGTCGTAGCGATCCAGGTAACGCGGTGAGTTCAGAATGGTCTTTTCCGGACCACCGCCTGTTCCTGTGACGACTCGAGTATGCAGTACAAAAGGTCGTTGAGGCATTTTCGCTTTGCCTGCCTTCGTCAAAGTTGAATTCATCATGTTGTCGTCCGATCAAAATCGTCATTCAAGCCGGTCACTGTGTTCAACAATGTCCGGTTGATGGAATGGTCGCCACGTTCGGTGAGAATGCAGCTTCGGTGGTGTTTCGTCTGGTGAACAGGTCGCCAATGGTTCGCTTCAGAATCTGTGATTTGGCCAGCCACGATTCCTGATCCAGTCGATGTCGTGACTTCAGTTGCTCCGCTTCAACTCCGTTAGACAATCGCAGCTGAACGAGTCGGCTGAACTCCTGCGGTGAAGTGCTGACATCCATGCAGTCTTCCCAGGATTCGGTCGAAGGCAGTCGATTCACAACGACAGCCTGTCCCGTCGCCAGATACTCTTTCAGCTTTAGCGGCTGCATGGCTCGCGTCACAGGAAGATTCGCATAGGGCATCATCAGCACGCTGGATCGAGCCGCAATTCCCGGAAGGATGTTCAATGACTGTGGCGGGCGAACGACCACATTCGGGAGGTTCAGGATTTCCGGATCAGGATCCTGCTGCGGTCCGATGAACACCAGTGTGTCGTTCGGGCAGTCGTTCGAAAGCTGACGGATCGCCGCCGTTTCCAGTCGCCGATCAATCACGCCCCAGAACACAATGCGTCGGCCTCGGGTGCCATCGAGCAGAGCGTCGGCCTGCTTCAGTGAATCCTCAGTCGGATTACGCCAAAAATCGACGTCGACACCATGAGTCATCAGCTGCGATGTTCGACCTTCCGCGGCGATCATTCCCTGAAGTGTTTCACTGACCGCAATCAGAGTATCAGCGCGGCGGATCATGTCCTGATCCATACGTCGCAGTGTTTGTCCGTCGAGCCCTGGCCAGACAGAAAAATCATCGACGCAGTAGTAGAGCCAGCCGCCAACCGAGAGATGGCCTGGCAGATCCGCCGTGATGGGCAAAGTCGTCAGCGCGATCACCGGCTGAGGCAGTTTACCGATCAGGGAATTCAATTGACGCGTCAACAGCCAGCGGTTCAGCGCGCGGTCTCGATCAGTTGAAAACCACGGCCACATCTTTGGATTCACGACGGTCAGGTTCGGATGATTCTGAATCGATTCTTTCGCAGAGCTTTCCGTGCCCTTCGAAGACGAACGTCGACCCCATTGCATCACCTTCTCGGCAACTCGTCGGAATGTCTGCAAATCCAGACGCGGCGCGCGAGTGCCGATGGTGTTGACCCACAGGACTTTAAAGTCGGGCAACAACTGGCGAACCAGATGCTGGCACGATGACGGATGACGTCCCCAGTCGTCGGAGAATACCACCAGCGAACCAGATGTCGCTGAGCCTCCTGGACGAATGATCTCTGAAGGTGCAGTCTTCATCCCTGCCCTCCATGATCCTGTGTTACTGGCGCGTGAGAATTCTCCGAGCACCCGCAGCCATGATTCCGACATGCAGATCGTGCCACAGCGCCCATTCGACCAGTCAGGAGATCGCGGTACACGCCAGCGTAACTTCTGAGCATCCCATTCAGCGAGAATCTCGCTTCCGCGCGATCGGCGGCTCGTTCGGCCATTTGATGACGCAGAGTCGAATCGTTCGCCAGTGTCACGAGAGCGTTCGCAAGTCCCAGTTCGTCTTTGGCGGACGCAAGGAACCCAGTGACGGCGTTCTCAACGAGTTCCGGAAGTCCACCAACTGCCGTCGCGACCACAGGTCGACGGGCGGCCATTGCTTCGATGACGGTCAGAGGTATGCCTTCGCTGATGCTTGTCAGCAGGAAGACATCGGACGCGGCCAGCAGATTCGCAACGTCTTTTCGAGTCCCTGCGAGGATGACGTGCTGTTCAAGTCCCCGCTGTCGGATCGTGTGTTCAATCGCCGAACGCTGATCACCGTCACCGGCAAGCAACAGCCGAATTCCGGGGACGGTTTTGCGAGCTTCGTCGATCGTCCGCAAGGCTGTCTGATGGTCTTTCAGTTCATGCAATCGCGCGACCTGAGCCACCACAAAGGCGGAATCCTCCAGCCCAAACTCCGCCCGAATGCTGGCTCGTGCATTCTGATCAGGCCGACTGAGCGCACTCAGATCGACTCCGTTGTAAATGACTTCCACACGCGATTCCGGCAGACCTTCGTTGTCGATCAGGGCACGACGAACGGCTTCTCCGCAGCCAATCAGTCGATCCTGACGTCGAAGCAGAAGGCGGTTCACGACGCTGCGTTTGCGACTTGGCAGGTCAGGGAAGTGGCGACCATGTTCGGTGAAGACGATCGGTCGAGTCCCAAACAGGCCGCGACTCAACATCGACTGGAAGAACGGCGTGTATTGATGAGCATGCAGGACCATGGCGCCTTCATGATCCGCAAATTCACGCAGTCTTCGCGCACACTGGCGGTCGATTCCCGGCTGCCGACGAAGGTGCTCAACGAGGAATCCTTCTCGCTTCAGACGCTCACCAATCTCGCCCACTTCATCCAGCACGGCCACGATGCAGCGGAACTCATCACTCATGCGGCGGACCATCTGATCCACCAGCACCTCCGCCCCACCTACTCCCAGCGCATGGATGACGTGGCAAATCGTGGGACGATCAGTGCGAGCGGTGACGCTGGATTTTGGGGCGGCCTGAATCATGATGCACGAGCGATTGAACAGTACTAAGGATGAAGAAAGTTCTGGCAGCATTCACACATCGGCAACTCACAGAAACTGTCTCTGAGCTGCCTTCGCGGTTTGCCACCACCGGCCTGGGTTCAGCAGTCGGAGTGACGATTTCAAAAATCTTCCCGGTGATTTCAGCAACTGGCGAACTCGCTGCTTCTGCGGAACAAACATGGTCCATGGTTCGACAACGGCTTTCGTTGCAGACTTCGGACAGACATCCAGTCCACCGGTGCGATGAAAGACTTCTCGATGTCCTTCCGTCATCAGGATGGACAGACATCGAGCCGTGAAGCGAGCATCACCAAAAGCTTCAAGATCCTTCCACGCCGCATCGTTAATCTCATCCGCACGCTGTCGCAGCTGCTCCGCAACGGCAGCGTCATCGACGCATGCCGCAGCAATTCGCATCACGTTGCACTTACGAAAATCCTGAGCCGCCCAGGCTTCCGTCGGGTACTGAAGTTCTTCCGGTCGATCGAGCGTGCGGCGTTCGTTCTGTGCCATCCAGCGTCCATAGACCGCAAACGTGTCTCGAGCATACGAGTACATCGCGTCGAATTGTCCGGCATCGCGCTTGGCCAGCAAATATCGCCCCATCGCATTCAGAAACACGGTGTAGGACCAGTGTCCTTCCGCATCCAGCAAATGCAGATCATCCGGATTCTGCACTGGTGACACACAGCGTCGAATCAGCTCTTCGGCCTTCTTCAGATAACGTTCCGCGCCGGACAGAATCCAGGCGTCAATCAATGCGTTGACAGAGTTCCCTGCTCCTCGTCCCGGTCCATGAAAATCTTCGAACACGGTCGCAGAAGCCGCACCAGTCGGACCATCATCGAACAGACCGAAGATCGTCTGCGAACCATCATCCATTCGCAGCACCCAGTCGGCGAGCAACAGCACTGATTCTCGCGCTTCCGGGTGCCCGGTCAGGAAATAGTAGTGCAGGAGCCCCGTCGTGTAGTTGTGTTCGCAGCTTGGACCGCCACCGTAGGCTTTGCCAGGGGCAGCGTTGTGTTTCGAATAGGTTCGATGTGTACTCGTGCGAGCATCCACGTAGTGGTCCGTGTGCCAGAACAGACCACCATTGAACGCGGCTCTGTCACCAAGTGTGTGGTACAAGTCGATGTCCATCACATGGCGAGCCAGCGGGCCAAACAACTGCATCCAGCGGACATCTCCGGTGGACAGCCACTGAAGGATGCCGCCGTAGATCATGTCGAACTGATTGTTGTAATGTGAGACGATCGTGTTCGAGCCTTTGTAATGCGTCTGCTCATGATCTGCAGGCACATCACCAAAGTTTCGCCAGCCGTATTCATCGATGCTCTCACGACGCTCGTCGATCGAATGATCCTCTGTCGTAGCGTTGTCGAGGTACTGTTCAAAACGCTGAGCGCAGGAGACTCCTGAGCTCTTTGTCCGTGACGCGGCGAACCATGGAAGGACCTGAGCCTGCTCAATGGACTCTGCTGTCTGGACAATGACCGGAGGCTGATGGACCCAGTTCATCTGCTCGATGGAACCTGATCCGTTGCCGTACTGCATGACGAATGTCTGAGTCTTCTGTTCGCCGCCCTGAAGTTCGTAGGTCGTGTCGCCAACCTTTGGGAACAGCGCGACTTCCAGAGACCCCATCGCTGCACCAATTCCGGATGGAAAGTTCTGCCAGAACTCCGGAACGGCAACTGTCAGATGATGCTGATCGCCGGACAACAGAAACGTGGGTTCTGCCCGATGACCACGCAGTGCACCGTACTCCGATGCGACGACGTAGCCACGATCAACGACTGAAGACTGATTCACGGCGTCGACATGATTCGTGCTGTTCCAGAAGCGTCCTCCGCTGCCGCACTGAATCAGGAACACTTCGGAGCGGCTGACTCGTTCCGGCTGATCCTGTTGAACCTTCCAGTGAATTTCAGAAGTGGCGGGAAGCTCTTCCGACCGCAGCCCAATCTCGAAGCTTCGGAAGCAGAAAGAACCGGCATCGCCGAGGTCCCACAGTCCGCCGGTATGTCGTGCTCGGCGAGTATTCCGCAGGCGAGTTTCCAGTTGCAGAGTGCCGGACGATTTCCAGTGTGTCAGTCGAAACTGGATCGTGATGAACGGGGCCGTCTGCAGTGTCGCATTGATCAGGAAGACCTGGCGAATCGGCCCGGCACATTCCTCACGAACACTCAGCATCTCCAGCGTTCGCTCCGCCCCATCCGTATCATGCAAACGCGGCGTGATATGAATCTGGTGCTGTCTCAGATGATCCGGCGACAGATCTCGCACATGCAAAGTGATCTCATCGCGATGAATGCGAACATTTGTCAAAAGCGATGCCGCGCCAGGTGCATCAGCCGTGTCAGTCATTGTCCAGTTTTCAGCGATCAGCAGTCGAGTTCCCGGAAACGTCTCCGGAGCAATGAAGCTCAGCAAAGCCCAGCGAATTGACCCATCATGCCATCGATTCAGTACGTCAACCTGCGCTGAGACTTCCTGATCAAAGCCACAGACCTGAGCCGCTCTGGCGTTCGAAAGCTGACCTCTTGGAAAACATACACCCGTCTGCACGGGCACCATCGTTCCTGCCACGAAAGAACGCAGCGTCAGCGTGACCGCACTTGTGGAAGTCGGCTGCACCGGGCTGGAAATTTCCTGAGAGGTGACTGTCATGATGGTTGACTGTTGAGTGTTGTTCGATGTGGTAAAAGTTGTTCTGAGTCTGCAGAGGTCGGAACAGTGCCGTCACGAAGTTCTGCCAATTGTGATTGCACCGACGTTCTTCGATCTTTGGTTCGACTGACTGTTTGCCGGTCTGCAAATCCCCGCGGACGTTCCTGTTCCCCATGCATCCAGCCAGCGAGCAAAGATCAGCAGCGACCACAGCAACTGGCCGTGACGTCCGGTGCCCCGACAGTGACCGTCGAAGATCCGACGAATTGCGGGCACGTGGAAGTACTGAGACACCTGACTGTTGCCGGACAGGACGTGCGTTTCGACCTGATCACGCAGCGGTCCTCGCAGCCACAGATCAATCGGAAGTTCAAAGCCCTGCTTGCGCCGATGAACGAGGTCTTTCGGCAGGCGAGGTTCAAAGATCTCCTTCAGGATCCATTTCTTCGAACCGTTCTGAATCTTGAACTCCGACGGCATGGATGCCGCAAGTTCCATCAGCTTCCAGTCGATCAGTGGCGGTCGGACTTCCAGCCCAAACCCCATGCTCGCGCGGTCGACCTTGGTCAGAAAGTCATCCGGCAGTAGAACGTTGATGTCGGCTCCCAGCATTCCGCTGAGCGCATCTCGGTGGCTGTTCTGAAATGGCTGGATGATATGCTGTTCGGGATAGTAGCCGGTCAGCTGCTTGCGAAACTCGGGCGACAGAAGCTGATCACGCAGGGTCCTTCGACAGACCGAGACAGTATTTGCGTAGGCCGCAGATGGGCTCGATGAAAGGTTCTGCAGCGCGGTCTGAAGTCGCAGTGGACGAGGCAGCCAGTCTGCTTTTGGCCAGACCGCAGCGAGCGGCTTCAGCACAAGTGACCGGATCATCGCCGGGATCACATCACGAACGGCCGCTTCTTTCAGGTCGTGACTGTATCGAGCATATCCTCCGAACAGCTCATCACCACCGTCGCCTGACAACGCCACTTTCACATGTCGAGCTGCCAGTCGGGAAACGGCCATCGTGGGCAGTGCCGACGCGTCCGCAAAAGGTTCGTCGTACAGAAACACCAGATCGTCGAGGTCTCGAACGGCATCCGGTGTGACAACTTCTTCGGTGTGATGACATCCAAAGTGCTGAGCCACTTCTCGCGCAAACGGAAGTTCGCTGAACTGCTCTTCCTGGAACCCAATCGAGAACGTCTGAACAGGATCGGATCGCAGTTCCGACATCATGGCCACGATGGAACTGCTGTCGAGCCCTCCGCTCAGAAACGCGCCGACCGGAACATCAGCGATCAGATGAGCCTTCACGGAATCCTTCAGAGCAGCATCCATTCGCTCCTTCCAGGCATCCGCCGAGAGCTTTTCTTCGTGCGCAAATGAGAGATTCCAGTAGCGCTTCGGCGATGCATGAAACTCGGTGTGGGAAACTCGAAGCCGATGCGCCGCAGGAAGTTTGGCCACACAGCGAAAGATCGAGTGCTGTCCGGGAATGAACCCAAAGGTCAGGAAGTCTTCGACTGCCAGAGGATCAATCGTACGATCGACGTTCGGATGCGCAAGGATCGCCTTCAGTTCCGATCCGAACAGAAGCTTTTCGCGGTCTCGATACACATACAGCGGCTTCTGCCCCAGATGATCTCGAGCCAGCATCAGCTCGCGCCGGCGAGCATCCCAGATGGCGAACGCGAACATGCCTCGCAGATGCGTGCACAGATCGACGCCATAGTCTTCATACAGATGGACGAGAACTTCCGTGTCGGAGTTTGTGCGGAACGTGTGCCCACGAGTTTCCAGCTGTCGCCGCAGTTCCTGATAGTTGTAGATCTCGCCGTTAAACACGACGTGAATCGATTCATCCTCATTGGACAGCGGCTGACGGCCACCTTCCAGATCGATGATAGAAAGTCGGCGATGCACAAGCCCCACAGCCGCCGACCGAAATGTTCCTTCCCCGTCCGGACCCCGATGCGCAATTGCGTTCCCCATGTCGGTCAGCAACTCTGCACTGACAGACCGGCCAGGATCGGCGTAAAGCACTCCTGCGATACCGCACATCGGACCAGACACCCTCTTCAAAATCTGAAACGGTCACCACTGTTGATTTCCGGAATCAGTGGAAGCCTAGGTCACAGTTCCCAGGCATTCAGAGGGAAAGCCGAATTTGGTACCGCCCCTGCCGCGAGCATCCTGAGCAACACCCAGGCAACAGAAACAGATGTATCGGTTGTGAGGGTTGTAAGTGTAGAACGGCTGTCCTCAGCCGTTTGCGATTCAGTAGGTGATACTTGCCGAGCAGCACTTCGCGGCCCCGCCGCGACCAGCGACCAAATGATGTTCCACCGTCTTGCAGCAGAACGTGGAAAGATCATTCGTCAAAGTCCGGGTAGCACAGGCGCAGCCTGTGACGCGCAGCGGCCGGAAGCCCAAGTGCAGGCGTTGTGGTTCCAGTGCACACGGCCTCGGCAATACCACACCTACCCTTCGGCTTCCGGCGCCTGCGGCACACGCACTGCGTACGTGCTACCCGGTGTAGAACCGAGCGATTGAGGACAATCGCTCTACACTCATCAACACCGTTCAATAATCACCACGCGAGCATCAACGTTGAGAATCTGCAGCCTGCCTGCCGTCGACACTGGATGCGACCAATGGGCATGTCCGCGGATGATTAGCCCCGGCGGCGTGAGCTCGGCAAGTTCGTTTACTCGCGGATTGCCGGGTTGTCCCTTCTGAGTCCCCTGAGGGCCGTCGTGCATGATCAACACGTCAGGACATCGAGAGAGCAAGCCGTCCAAAGCCGTCAGGTAGTCATCCTCAGTACGTCGTTGTGGACGCGCTGGGTTACCGATAATACCGCCGAGCCCTGCGAAAAGTTTGTTCCCGAGAGTACGACTTTCGCCATCCAGAAAATGGACGTGCGACGCTGATCGTGATGGCCTCGAATCACCATTCGGACCGAAGAGGTCATGATTCCCGGCAACACCGACAACCCACGAGAACCTTTGAGCAAACGCGTTCCAGACGGAACTGACATCTCCCGTTCCGCCTCGCTTGTCCAGCGCTGGGACAGTGTAGAAATCCCCGGCCAGAACAATGCCGATGTCGGAAGGATTCGGAAGCCCAAGGCCTGGCAGGATATCGTCTGCCAGACGCTGAGGAAGTACTTCGCCAAGGAGACGAATCGGCTGACCGCCGGCTTCAGAGAACTTTTCACGCCCCTGGAGATCAGCGGTCACGACAACCGCAGAAACGCCATCCGGAAGGGAGCGACTGCGAGCTAAATGGACTGGCAGTGCGTCTTCGTGGAATCCTCCGGAACCCTTACCGGCATTCAAAAACGGAACAATACAAACTGGATCTGGCAGGAATTCATCAATCTTCATACGTGTTCAAGGACACGCGATTCGTGTGGTTGGTTCGGTCACGGATTGCTCCCCAAAGTCGCGGTTCGCTCCGAGGGCGTGAATCTATGGCGGTTCAGTTTGATTTGACATCCCCCAAGCGAAGAATTTTTTTTGGGGGGGTGTTGTTTGTTGAGATTGGTTGTGGAAGTTGGTTTTCGGGAGATCGCCGGAGCGGCGGAA